>JAHEME010000063.1:7773-10229 GCA_024643825.1 Chloroflexota bacterium
CCCTTTTCGGGCCGGATTTCGCTCCAGGGCTTGAGGATGTTATGATCAGCGATGGACATTCACGCCCGCACAGGAGGCAGCAATCGAAATGTCACCCGAAGAAGGAGCACCCGTCCAAGAGACTCCCCCCCGTGCGACCACCCCACTCCCGCCTGGCTACCTGGCGTTGTGGGGGATCGCGCTGATCTCGCTGCTGCTGAATACGATTCTGTTTCGGCAGCTTGTGCTGGCACGACAGGTTGCGCTGCAAGCGCTGCAGGACAGCATTGCGATGATCGGCAATCTGGAGACCCAGGTGATTGATTACAACGTCGAAATTCATCAGAACATGCCCATCAATGCCGATATTCCGATCAATGAGACGGTTCCGATCCGCATCAACGATGACTTTCCTCTGGAGACGACGGTGACGGTATCCGTCCCGGCGGGGCCGCTGGGGAACATCCCGGTGAAGGTTCCGATCAGCACCACGATACCGATAGATAAGACTATCGAGATCGGCATCGATCAAACGTTTACACTCTCGACTACCATCCCGGTCGATTTGGAAGTCCCGATACAACTCTCGGTGCAGAATACCGGGCTGACGGGTACGCTCGAAGAGACGAAGATTCGGCTGCAACTGCTCGAAGCCGAGTTGAACCGACCGCTTATCCCGTTTCTGGGTGGTGGATCAGGAGCAACCGCCGAGCCAGAGGTCACCGCAGCCCCATGACAGAATCTATGAATGGGATTACGATCCGGCCTGCTGTGGAGCCGGATCAAGCGACGATCCGGGAGATGGTTCGGACGGAAAGGCTTGACCCGACCGCGCTGCACTGGTCGCATTTTGTGGTGGCGGAGCTTCCCGACGAGGGCATTGTGGGAATTGGGCAGATACGCCCCTCCCCAAAATGCCGTGAGTTAGGGAGCATGGTCGTGCGACGGGGGCATCAGAGAAAGGGCATCGGCGGCACGATCATCCGGGAGATACTTAGCCATGAGGCGGGGCCAGTGTTCCTGGAGACCGAGATCGGCAACGTAACCTATTACGCCCGGTTCGGGTTCGTGGAGATTCCCTGGTATCAAACCCCGATGCCGCTAAAAGCCAAGTCAGGAATTGGCGGGCTGCTGGCGCGGCTGTTCGGCTATCGCCTCACCACCATGCGGTGGGATCGTGTAGAATCGGCCTAAGCTCCAAACCCGATCTGTCTAAAGGTGATCTGCGGAGACAGTACGGGCGAAAACACTGTCACGAAACGCAAAACGGGGCTGAATGATCAACCCCGTTTGTGTCTGCTCTATCTGTGACGCGATTACTTCTTGGTCGTGACCTTGATGGACTTCGGGCGCACTTCCTCGGCCTTGGGCAGAACGAGGGTCAGCACTCCGCTATCGAAGGTGGCTTCGATCTCGTCCGCCTTGATCGGGATGCCTACCGACAGCGTGCGGCTGAACTCGCCGTGGAAGCGCTCGGCGAACACGTAGTTCACGTTTTCGAGGCGGGCGGGCATCGAACCCTCGATGGTGAGAGTCTCCCCTTCATAGGTGATCTCGACATCCTCCGGGCTTACACCGGGTACTGCCAGTTCCACTACGATCTCGTTCTCGGTGATGTAAGCATCGACCGGAATGCGGGCATAGCGCGAGCCACCGTTGCTCTCCGGGAAGCCCCAGGTAAGCCGGTCGTCCATCATGCGATTCATGGCGTCCCGCAGGCTCATGGTGTGTGATGGGTTCCAACGTACAATGCTGCTCATATTCTGTATCCTCCGATTCATCTTGTTTGATGAAACTATTTGTTATGCATTGATTTTGCACAGGAAGATCAGAATCACGTTAGACGAACATAAGAGGAACATAAGAAAAAAGCGCGCCACAGTTGGCGCGCTCAATCTGCAATATTTAGGGTCTATTCGTCTGAGCTTTGCAGCTTCTCGATTACGTCCAGGTCGCGTTTTAGCCCGCGCTGGCGCAGCACGAGAGTCAGCACATAGCCAAGCCCCACTGTGCCAATGATGACGTAACCGAGGATCAGGTAGCTGGTGGTATCCGGCGGGCCGCTTTGCAGCCACATCAGGGGAAGTGTGAAATCCATACGATTCCTCGCTTACTGCGCCATCAGGCGCGCTTTGAGCGCATTCACGCGGTCACTGAGCGTTTCCAGCCGAATGCGATGCCACACGAGAGTCCAGAAGACAAAGGTGAAGGTCAGAAAGCTGAACATCATCGCCTGAAGCATCTTGGGGGTCATGCCGACGTCAGTATCCGGCACACCTGCGCTGGGGCCGACGACGACCGGGTGAATGGTCGCCGTGATCAGCCGCACACCGAAGAACACCATGATCACGCTGGCGAAGGCGATGATGCCGTACACCGCGCCGAAACGCCCGCGACGCGTCGGGTCTTCGATGCCCTGACGCAGCATCAGATAGGCGGCGTAGGAGAGCCACATCACCGCCGAGGCAGTGAGCTTG
>JAHEME010000620.1 GCA_024643825.1 Chloroflexota bacterium
TGCCTCGGATCAGGTCGCCCGCATCCCGCTTAACGTGGTTCCCCGCCTGGGGGTTGTCGCCGGGGCAGCCATGATCGCCGGGTTCGGCGTTCACCGCCTTGCCAGCGCGGGCCTTCCCCCGGAAATGGGTGTGGCCCTCAGCCTCGGCTTTGCCACCGTCGGTATTCTTTCGCAGCAAACCGAGAAGATCACCGACGCTCAGAAAGCGCGCGGCTATGACGTGAAGCCGAAGAACCTCATTCGCCGCGTGCAGGTACTGACCGCCCTATTGCTGCCGATCTTTCTGGCGACGTTGGAGCGTTCGCAGGATATTGCGGTGGCAATCCTCGCCCGCGCTTTTGATTACAATATCGCCAAGCGTACGTACCGCCGAGAGCTTGCCTTTCACCGCACCGATTACATAGTGATCGGTGTCCTTGTGGCGCTGTTGATCGGTGGGCTGGCGCTGAATTATCTTGGAATTGGCAACCCGACTGAGCAGTTTGTGCTTATGCTGGTTGGATCGTAAAAATAGGGGAGTAGTAGTTTCCGATTTCTGCTGCTCTCCATTCGATCATTCGACAGGAAAGGATATCATCATGGCTGAACATTTTCTGGACGGTAGTGTGACCCAGCCGTTCTGGGATAATTCCGTCACTCCCCGCCTGGAAGTCGAGTCGGGCGATACGGTAGTCTTTGACTGCCCGGAACCCTGCGGTCAGGTGACCCCTGATTGGTCCCATGATGACCTCGCCAAGATTGACTTCTCACCCATTCACGCGCTGGTCGGTTCAGTTTACGTCAAAGGTGCAAAGCCGGGCGATACGCTTCAGGTGGAAGTCTTGAAGCTGGAACACAAGGGCTGGGGCTGGAGCGGCCATTTACAGGGCTTTGGCCTGCTGGCGGAAGACTTCGACTTCGCTTACATCCATCACTGGAAGCTCGAAGGCGATACTTGCCACTTTGGCGTCAACGATATTACCCTGCCCTTTGAACCCTTCTGCGGCACAATGGGCGTTGGGCCGAAGGAGCCAGGTCGCCTCGACACGATTCCTCCGCGCTTCAACGGGGGTAACATGGATATCCGTGATCTCGGCCCCGGCTCAACAGTCTGGTTCCCCGTCTTTGTCGATGGAGCGCTCTTCGCCTGCGGCGACTGCCACAGCCGCCAGGGCGACGGTGAACTATGCGGCACGGGCGTCGAATCCCCAATGACCGTCACACTGCGCCTTAGCACCCGTAATGATATGCCTGTCAAAGAAGTGCAGTTTCAGACGATCAGCCCCCTCAGTCGGCTGGATACGAAGGGCTACCACGCTACCACGGCGCATGGCCCTGATATGTTCGAGAATGCCAAGAACGCCACCCGCTACATGATCGATTGGATTGTGGCGAATCATGGTTTGTCCCGCAGCCAGGCCTATATCCTGTGCAGCGAAGCCGTCGATCTAAAGATCAGCGAGATCGTTGACGCGCCCAACTGGATCGTCTCGGCGTATATGCCATTGAGCACCTTCATGATCTGACGCGTTTTCAACCTCAGAATCAAAAACGCCTGCGGTCTCGCGGGCGTTTTTCATTGGATGCTTGCTATTCTTCTATCCGAAGCGAGTGCAGCGAGTTTCTGGATAGAACCAAGGTGGAGGCGCGCAGTACTGCCCTGCGGTCCGCGATGTGCCTTGAGTGCCCGGTTTTCACGTTTTCGCTTGCGCCTTCGCGTTACTCTCCGGGCAGCATACCCCGTCGAATCTGGTTCGCCCCCATACCTAGATTATACCACTCAGCAGCAGAAACACGAGCGCCAGCACAGCGGGAATCGCCTGGTAAAACAGGATCGACCGCTTGACCGTGATCGCACCATACACCCCTGCCACGATCACGCAGGCGAGAAAGAATACCTTCACGTCAAAGCCTGCCGTGCCCCGCACCAGCCCCCAGACCAACCCCGCCGCCAGGAACCCGTTGTACAGTCCCTGATTGGCCGCCAGCCCCGCTGATTGTTCAGCGAACTCCGGGGTGAGGCCGAAGGTGCGCCGTCCCGTTGGCTTCTGCCACAGGAACATTTCCAGAACGAGGAAGAACACATGCAGCCCGGCCACAATTCCGATGAGAAGGTTGGCAACGATACTCATGATAGCTCCTTTGACGCACGAAAAATCGAGTCATTCGGTTGGGCGATTTTACCGCCCAGAAGCCGCCTGCATAGTCGAGGCTCCAGACTTCGCTTGCGGAATGACAGCCCGCGCCCCGGTGAAGGTCAGGTTCAGCATCCCCACCAGAGACGCCCATACCCCGGTCGCCACTGCCAGATGCAGCGCGCGCCACAATGCCGGGAGTCCAAGCATCACCTGCAGCGCCCCCACCGCAATCTGGGCCACAAACAGCCCACCAAGTGCCAGTGCCCAGCCTCGCATCTGCCGTATCCGCAGGGATTGCACGACCGCAGCTACGATCAACACCGAGACGGCTGCCACCACATAGCGATGGTACATCGAAATCACCGCGCCGGGCGTCATTGCCCCTGCCCCCGGAATTCCGCACAGAGGCCACCCCGTGCATACCTGCGATACCCCTACCCCGACCACCAGCGCACCTGTCAGCAGCAGCACGAACACGGCCAGCAGCGTGGTTCCTACCAGCACTCGATACGAGGGCGGTACGGCTTCTGCCGCAGGCTCCCCGCTTCGGCGCGCCGCCAACGCGGTCGTCAATGTGCTGGCGAAGATCAGCAGCGCCATCCCCAGGTGGAACGCCACCAGCAGCGAACTCAGATCGCTGGCGACAACGAA
>JAHEME010000621.1 GCA_024643825.1 Chloroflexota bacterium
CTTGAGCACTTCATAAAGCTGGTCATCCAATGTGAAAGTTACATCGGTCATTGTATGCTCCTCCAATCCACAACCCTGCCTTTATTGTAGCACGGCCTTGTCTCCACAACTTTGCACTCCCCGCCATCTGCATTATGCTATAGGCATGGTTACTCTGGAATTCATCGCGCGGGCGATCTCGCATCTGCCCGTCAGCAACCAGCCGTTTGTCGGGGAAACGCCGCTCACCAGCGTGGTGATCGACTCACGCAAGGTGGAAGCGGGCGGGCTGTTCGTGGCGCTTCCCGGTGAGAACTCGGATGGACACCACTACCTCGCCGATGCGTTTCAGCGCGGGGCGGCGGCGGCCATCATCGATCAGGATATGGCGTTCGACTGCCCGACCCTCGATCTCCGCACCCTCGCCGAATCGCCCCGGTCGCCCGTGCCGCTGGAAACCCCCGTGTGCCTGCGAGTCCCTTCCTCGGTGCTGGCGCTGCAAGAAGCCGCGCGGCAATGGATGCGCCGCTTCGACGCGCGTACCATCGGCGTGACGGGCAGCGTCGGCAAATCAACCAGCAAGGAAGTCATCGCCGATGTGCTGGGGCGGCGCTACCGGGTGCTCAAGAGCGAGGGCAGCTACAACAATGAACTCGGCATTCCGCTGACCGTGCTTCAGATGGACGAGTCCATCGAGCGCGTGGTGCTGGAGATGAGTATGTACACCATCGGCGAGATCGCGCTGTTGTGCAGCATCGCGCCGCCGCAGGTGGGCGTGGTCACGCTGATCGCCCCTGTTCACCTGGAACGCGCGGGGTCGATGGAGAACATCATCCAGGCCAAGACCGAACTGGTCGAAGCCCTGCCCCCCGCCCCGGAAGGCGTGGCGATCCTCAACATGGACGACGAGAACGTGATGGGCATGGCGCAGCACACCGACGCGCGCATCATCACCTACGGACTCAACCCGCAGGCCGACTTCTGGGCCAGCGACATCGAAGGGCTGGGACTCGACGGCATCCGCTTCTGGCTGCATCATCGAGATAAGCATCATCAGATCAAGCTGCCGATGCTGGGCCGTCACAGTGTGCACACCGCGCTGTTGGCAGCCGCCACCGCCCTCGAAGAAGGGATGCGCATGGGCGACGTTCTTCGGGCGCTGCAACATACACGCAACCAGCTTCGGCTGCTGGTGGTGAAAGGCCCGAACGATTCGGTGGTGCTCGACGACACGTATAACGCCAGTCCCTCCTCCACGATTGCCGCGCTCAACCTGCTCAACGATCTGATCGACGGGCGGCGCATCGCGGTGCTGGGCGATATGCTGGAACTGGGCGCGTACGAGCATCAGGGCCACCAGCGGGTGGGGGTGCGCGCTGCCGCTGTCGCCGACGTGCTGATCACAGTGGGAGAACGCGGGCGGATGATCGCTGAAGAGGCGATTGCATGCGGCATGGCGAAGGAATCGGTACACAGCCTGCTCGATGCCGAAGAAGCCGCCGCGCTGGTTTTGAAGCTGGCCCAACCCGGCGACACGATCCTGGTGAAAGGGTCGCGCGCCGTCGGGATGGAGCACATCGTCGCTGCCTTGAACGTGGAGGGAAGCCGTGGAGAGTAGAACGTACTTGCGATGTTGGCCCGGTTCCCAGGCTACCTCACCCGCCGGGCCGGCGAGAGTTTACATACCAACACTTGTCGAGTTGCTACCCCACCCCCGGCCTCGTCCCGGCAATTGGCGTAGAAAGCTGCCAGTTGCTGGACCGGAGAGGGGAGAAAACCATCTTTTCATTGCGATGCTATGGATGGGAACCGAATGAGAGACGTGGCGTTCGCGCTTTCGATTGGGGGGCTGACCTTCCTTGTAACCGTGATCTGGGGCGATCCGTTTATTGAGGTGCTGCGCCGTCTGCGCATCGGCGATCAGGTGCGCATCGAACTGGCGGGGACACACAATACTAAGACGGGCACGCCCACGATGGGCGGCCTGCTGATCCTGTTCCCCGTGATCATCGTGACCCTCGCGCTGAATCTGGTCAACCTGCTGCTGCCCAACCTCACCGGGCGGTCGATCCTGCTGCCGCTGGCGGTGCTGGTGATGTTCGGCGGCCTCGGCGCGTTGGATGACTGGCAGGGATTGCGCGGATCGAAGGGAGGGATCAAGGGGCTTTCGGCGCGGCTCAAGTTTGTGGCCCAGGTGGTGATCGCGATGGCGGCGACGCTGGTGCTGATGTACGCCTTCGACATTCACTCGCTGGCGATCCCCGGAATCCCGTTCAAGTTCGACCTCGGTCTGCTGTATCTGCCAGTGGGCACGCTGGTGATCGTCGGGTTCTCGAATGCCGTGAACTTCACCGATGGGATGGATGGCCTCGCCGGGATCATCTCCGCCAGCGCATTCGCCGCGTATGGGATCGTGGCGCTGCTTCAGGGGCAGGCGTTCCTGGTGCAGTACTGCTTCACGCTGGTGGGCGCGTGCTTCGCCTTCCTGTGGTTCAACGCGCACCCCGCCCAGTTGTTCATGGGCGATACCGGGTCGCTGGCGCTGGGCGCGACGCTGGGAACCGTCGCGCTGATGACCGGGCAGTGGCTGATCCTGCCGATCATCGCGATCATTCCGGTCGCCGAGACCCTCTCGGTGATGCTTCAGGTAGGGTACTTTAAGCTCACAAGACGGCTGTACGGCGAAGGTCGGCGCATCTTCCGCATGGCCCCGCTGCACTATCATTACGAGCTATCCGGCTGGAGCGAGACTCAGGTGGTGCAGCGATTCTGGCTGGTGGGCCTG
>JAHEME010000622.1 GCA_024643825.1 Chloroflexota bacterium
GATGGACAACAAGGTTGCACCTAACATCTCACGAGTCTTTACGAGGTGTCGAATATAGGCTCGTGTGAAATGCTGGCATGTATAGCAATCACACGAAGATTCAAGCGGACGTTCATCCCGTGCATATTTCAGGTTGCGAATTGTGATTTGCCCGTACCGTGTTAAGGCAGCTCCGTGCCTTGCAATTCTGGTTGGCAGGACGCAATCAAAGATATCGATACCACGACGAACCCCTTCGATCAAATCCTCGATAGTTCCTACCCCCATAAGGTAACGCGGCTTTTGATCGGGGAGCAGGGGGGTAGTAACTTCCAGCATCCGGTACATGTCCGCCTTGCTTTCGCCCACCGAAAGCCCCCCGATGGCGTAACCCGGCAAGTCAAGACCAGATAGAAATTCCGCTGATTGACGTCTCAAATCCTCAAAGATGCCACCCTGGACGATGCCGAAAAGCGCCTGACGAGGATCATCATCCCATGCATTACGACAGCGCTCTGCCCAGGCATGCGTCCGTTTCATAGCCATGTCGTTATAGGCATGGTCAAAGGGATCGGCACACTCATCAAAACTCATGATGATGTCTGCGCCTAGATTTCGCTGTATCTCAATGGATTTTTCAGGGGTAAATCGATGGATAGACCCGTCTAGATGGGATCGGAAAGTCACCCCATCCGCATCGATCTGATTAATTGCGCTCAAACTCCAAACTTGAAATCCCCCGCTGTCGGTCAGCATGGGATGATCCCATTGCATAAAACGGTGTAGCCCTCCCAGTTCTCGCACGAGTTCATCCCCCGGCCTCAGATACAAATGGTATGTGTTCGCCAGGATAAGCGTTGCTGATAGCTCTTCGAGTTGGGCAGGGGTTAGGGCTTTTACTGTAGCCTGTGTTCCTACTGGGGCAAACACAGGAGTCTCAAGCACTCCATGCTCAGTAAAAAAGGTGCCTGCTCGCGCTGCACCTTCTGTAGCATTCAGTTCAAACGTTGAGGGTTTGGGTGACATAATGCCGCATTATACCATGCGACATTTGATCCCGGTGCAAAGACTTCTAACCAAAGCTATGCGTTGTGTAGATACTGCTCATCAATGTGTTTGAGAACGCTCTTAAGTGGCTCCTTTACCCAGGAAGCTCCAATCGTAGACAAACCTGCAATCTCAGCTTCACTAAGGCGCAGACCGCCCTGCTCAATCGCATCGGTCATAGTGAATAGCATAGTGGCTTCACGCTTTGCGTTAATCAGTTCCGCTGCATGGGCCAGGTGTAGAAACGGCTCTGACTCCTGAAAATCGACAACTTGACATTGCGCAATCACACTGCGCGACCACCAGACCAGTGCCTCAGGAAGATTGCCACGCTTGAATTCGGCGAGACCGGCCACCGCATACAAGCGATATCTTCGCTTACATTGTGGGATTGACTGGACAGCTACCTGAAGAGCTTCCTGCGGGAAGTCTTTCTGATAATAGATGTACGCGACCATGAACGGCAGCAGGTCAAAGGTCGGATACATTTTGATAAGCGAATTCCCATAGTCAATTGCGTCCTGCATATTTCCTGCATCACGCAGTTCTGCAACATGTACAATCTCTGGAACGGAACCTTCATCACGCTCATCCTTCGATTCTTCAAAAGGAAGCGTGGTTGCCATCTGAAAGAATTTGTCAGCTTTTGTCATCCCCTGATCCTTACCCAAAATGGTAGAATTCAGAACAGTTACTTTCCCCACGGGTGACATTAGCATAGCACAACACGGCTATGAAAAAAAAGACCGCTTCTCAAATTCCCTCGATATTCATTGACAGTGAATTCTCAGGCGTTTACAATGTGGGGGGTAATCGATACTCATAGTAGTGCTAGCTTGGGGGAGAGACTCGCCAACTCTGGCGAGCGCCGAAGGTGCAAGTCGGGCATCTTGCATATGTCCGATGAAACTCTCAGGCACAAGGACCCCATGCTAGGAAACTCTGAAAAGTCTTGGTATTCTTGGTCATTGTCGGCCAGGAAATATCTGGCACCGACGGGGCAAACTTCACAGTCTTCTGGTGGGGTGAATCTCTCAGGTTTATGACAGAGGAGCCGCATGCAAGTTCGCTTGCTGTGTGTTCCTTTTTTTGTTTCTAGCGAATCATCCTATTCAACATGAAGAAAGCGAGGCAGAGAATTATGGCAAACTGGAACGCTCCTGATAACTGCAAGTTTGCGGGAACAGATGAATGGATTCGAGTTGAAGGTGCCGAAGCAGTAATTGGCATCTCAGACTATGCACAAGAGCAACTGTCCGACCTCGTATACGTAGAGCTTCCGGCAGTGGGGCAAGTATTGAGTGTCGGGGAAGAGTTCGGAGTCGTAGAGTCAGTGAAGGCGTCGGCCCCCCTAAAAATGCCCGTAGCGGGGGAAGTCATTGCTGTCAATGATTCTCTCGATGGGAATGAGGATGTCATTAACAAAGACCCATATGAAGCTGGTTGGATCATCCGCATCAAGCTTGCCAATCCAGACGACCTTAGTTCTCTTATGGATGCTGAAGCCTATCGGGCCTACAGCGAAAGCCGCGCATAGGAGCAACCATGTCTTATCTTCCACACACAGATGCTGATATTGACTCTATGCTTGAGACGATAGAGGTCGGACAGGTCGAGGATCTATTTTCCGACGTTCCTGCCAGCGTCCGATTTCCCGATCTCGGATTGCCACCGGGCCTTTCTCAAATGGAAGTCGCCTGGAAAATGGAGGAACTGGCGGATGCCAATCTGCCAGG
>JAHEME010000623.1 GCA_024643825.1 Chloroflexota bacterium
GTTTGCTATCGCTCACCGAGGCGGCCCCGGAATCCGACTTCGACGGGCCAAGCGCCTACGCCGGTATGCCCCCCGATTGGACGCTCGAAGCCGTCCTCTCCGGCAATTCGTGGGATCACTATTACGAGCATATCGGCTGGCTGCGCGAATGGCTGGCAAGCTCGTGAGGCAGTGAATGGCAAACCTCAAACTCCCTTGGGGAATCGGTGTGCTAACCGCTTTCAGCCAATTGCCAACCACCGTGATAAAGGAAGAGAGTTTCAACCAATGTCCGAACCACGCTGCACCAGAGCACAGCTAGTCGCAACCATGACGGAGTCCCGAGATCCATTCATGGCCCTGATCGATGGCCTCACCGAGGGTCAACTCACCACGCCGGGGCCGGATGGCGGCTGGTCGATCAAGGATCATCTGGCGCACATGGCGATGTGGGAGATCGGCGTTGCCGCCCTGCTGCGCCGCGAGCATCGCTGGGAGGCGATGGGCGTCTCGCAGGAATTCGTCGATGTCAGCACCGAAGAAGAGATCAACGCCGCTATCGAAGCCAATCACAAACACCTCTCGCTGGCAGAAGCGCGCGAACTCTTCGACTTTGCTCACCGTGATCTACTCGCCTCGCTTGAGGACATCTCCGACGACGAACTCTACCAGACCTATTCCTACTTCCAGCCGTGGGAAGGAAGCGACAACGGGCAGCCGGTCATCAATCGAATACTGAACAACACGCGCGGTCACTGGGAGGATCACATCCCCTGGATTCAAGTGATACTCGATTCCCAGAAATAGACTCATCGGAAACGTACAGGGAGTGATTGATGAATAAAAGCTCACCCAGAACGGTTGAAAGTGGCTTTTAACTCATCACCCATCACTATTTTCAGAGGAGCGAGACACGATGCAGGTAACAGGCACATTTCAGTTCACCAGTTGGAGCGAAACGCCCTATCACGAACTTGAAGACGGTCACAAACTGACGCACGCTTCCGTGACCAATGCCTTCAAAGGCGGCATCGAAGGTGAGGGCACGCTCGGCTACCTGATGGCCTATCAGGGCGAGGCGTTCGCGCACTTTGTTGGCTATGAGCGCATTGTCGGCAGGATGGGCGAGAAATCTGGGAGCTTCGTGCTTCAGCACAGCGGCCTGTTCCAGAATGGCGAGGTGCAGGCATCGCTGACCGTCGTCTCCGGTTCCGGCACGGGCGATCTCGCCGGGCTGCGCGGCGAAGGTAGCTATGTAGCCCGCCACGATGTCAAAGATACGCCCTTCACGCTTGAGGTTTCGTTTGTGTAGCTTGTCGCAGAGTAGTACTTTGTCTGTCTCTGCGTTGCTCTGCGCCGTGTTTCATGGAGTGAACTCGTAGGTTTGGCTGTTGCCGACAGCCAAACACCCTCTGCGGTGAAAATGGTTGTTACCCCTGACCGTGCGCGACCTCCGCACTATGCGCCAATCGGTAGCCAAACACGCCGCCGATCAGCAGCCCCGCCAGCAGTACCAGAAACACGATGCTGGAAGGGGTGCCCCACGCCAGTTCGGAGGGATACCGGATCACGGCGATGGCCTCCAGCACCGCAAACGCGGTCATGGCGAGCGTCGCGGCCTGAATGCGAGTAAGGTCGTCCTCCCACAGCAGCGAGAATCCCGCTGCGCCCAACCCTGCCAGCCATGCGGCGATGGCGCGGCCCGTCAGCGGAGTCAGCGCCCACGGCCAGATCGGATCGAACGTGGCAGGTGCAAGGAACAATCCGAGGCCCAGCGCGATCCAATCGTCCACGCGAACAGCGCCTCGGTCGATCCGGTCAGCACGAACAGCGCGAACCCGGCGGTGAACACCAGCACCACGCTGGCCCAGAACACCGCCTGCATACCGGGGATGATGTTCGTGTCTTGCTTTGATGTAGCCTCCATGAGGCTGGCTCCTGAAGCGATGAGACAACGATCCGCACAGCATACAGCCGAATAGAATCAGACGCAATCACAACCGACCTCATCAAAGGCATCTTCGCTGTATGGGCGGCATCGGCGGATGCCCTGGAAGGAAATACAAAAGCCCTCCGGCTTTGACAATCCCGGAGGGCTTTATGCTGCTCTGCCTGACCGTGAGGTCACACAGAGTCAGTGTAGGGGAATGAAATTCCCTGGATTACGGCAGGTAGCCGTTGACGAAATCAAGCACGTCCTGGCGATCCATGCGGAAGACGCCGCCCGTGCCGCCGCAGCTGCCATTGAGACCGTAGGAGGTCACACCAGCGATCGTGCTGCTGCTACCGAGGAAGTTCGGGCCGCCGGAGTCACCGAAACACGTCCCGCCCGTGTGAGCATTGTTCGAGAGCAGGAGCGAGAAATCACCCGTGAAGCCAGTGTTGATCTGATCCAGCTTGGGGTACGCAACCATGCGGGTGCGCAGGCCAGTCGAGAAGGCTGAATTCACCTGCTGGAGACCGTAGCCGACGGAGGTGAAGGTCACGCCCTGCGATGTGCTCAGCGCATCGAGCGAATTCACGCCAGGAAGGGTTCCATAGGAGCCTGATTTGAACGGTTTCTCCAGGATGACAACCCCCACGTCGTGGAGGAAGAACTGGGCGCTGGTGTACTGCGGATGCGTGTAGAAAGCTTTGGCCTCGATGCTGTACTTGCCGCCGCCGAAGGGGTAGTTGTTCGTAGTGCCAATTCCACCCTGAACGTCGGATTCGGTGAAGATGCGCATTCCGGAGAACTCACCGCCCATGCCGCCCTCGCCGGTGCAGTGACCAGCGGTCAGGAC
>JAHEME010000624.1 GCA_024643825.1 Chloroflexota bacterium
TATCGGTTGGTTTGAGTTTGCTGTTTCGCCGATAGCGCGCCTGTACCTGCATCCCAATCCAATCTAATGTGGGATCATCCGGGTCAACCCCGACCAGCCGAGCGAGAAACAGGGTATCGACGCCCTCATACTCAATCAGCACAAGGGCGTACGGGGTCTGAGGTAGGAATTCCTCGGAGCCAAAGTAGCACACCGTGAAAGCGTGAACGATCCCAACATCAGGGAGGATCACCCAGTCCGTCTCCGCGCCAGAGAGCATGTCATGTCCACGCGGGGTGGCATAGGTATAGCCCGTTTCCGGGTCGCGGCTGCCAAGCTGCACGTGATTTGATAGCCCAGCAAAGAAGGGTGAATCCTGGCCGTATGAATGGAGATACTCAATCTGATACGGCTGGCGGACGCGCAGTGGTCGCATGGTCTTGAGCGCTGCCAGGCCTTCCTCGTCCAATATCAGCGGAAATGGAAGATCGTAGACAATCGTGCCTTCGAGTGTTTCTTCAAACCGAACAGGTAGTTTCGCCATGATTAACGCTCCGCCTCCAGGATCGACACCGTTACATAGGTTCCCGTCCCCGCGTGGGAATGGATGGCTCCGCGCTGCGCATTTCTGATCTGCAACTGCGGATCGCCGAAGTGTTTGTCAATCGTGCCCTGAAGCTGCCACAACGCGAACACGCCCTGCATCAGCCCGGTTGCACCCACCGGATGCCCGCAGGCGATCAGTCCGCCGGATGGATTTACAGGGCACATGGTTGCTTCCGGCAACGTAAGGCCATAGTCGATGCCCGGCATGAAGGTCTTACCACTCGTCGCAAACGGCCCGCCCTCTCCGTAGCGGCACAGCCCCATATCCTCGTAGGTCTGGATTTCTGAAGAGGTATAAGCATCGTGCAGTTCCACGAAATCGATCTCTTGCAGCGGATCGTAGACCCCCGCATTGCGATAGGCTTCCACGCTCGCCATACGCCCGGCCCGGAAGGAATGAACACCGGGGTAGCGAAAGCCCCGATCCCAGAGATCTCGATAGTAGGCTGTGGTATCGTCATTATCCCTCTCGTGAGGGAGCGCATTGAACTGTATGAAGGTATCAAACGACTGGTGGGGGCGGTCGGCCATACGCATCGCATCCGTGCCGCGCCCGATTCCACTGACCTTCACGCGTGGGTAGCGGCGTCCGCTGGCTGCTTCGAGCTTTGCCAGCCCTTCCTCGGAGGCGAAGATCACCGCCGCCGCGCCATCGCTCATCACGCAGATATCGAGCCGCGTGAGCGGCCAGGCCACCATCGGGGCATTGCGGACATCTTCGATGGAAAGGCGGCGCTGCTTCTGCGAATATGGGTTGTGGTACGCATTGCTATGATTCTTGACCGAGACGTGAGCAAGCTGCTCGACCGTAGTGCCAAACTCGTACATATGGCGCGTGACCATCATGGCATAGTACCCGGAATAGAAGCCACCGACCGGGTAGTCGAAGCTCACGTCCGAGGCCAGCGCGATGAACTCGTTACCCTTCCAGGTCTCGACATGGCTCATGGTCTCGAAGCCGTAGGCCACACAAATGTCCATATAGCCGCTGGAGACGGCTTTCCATGCTTCCTGAAAGCAGATGCCGCCTGTAGCCCCCCCACCCTCCACCCGATGGCTCGGCTTCGGGCACAGGCCCAGATAGTCCTGCGCCATGATGCCCGCCATGAGCTGGCGTGTGAAGTGATCGGAGAAGTAGCTGGCAACCGATCCATCGACCATCTCTTGAAATTGGCGGAAGTCGAGGCCGAGATCGGAAATCGCATAGTCATAAGCTTCTTTGATCACAGCCTGGAACGTCTTATCGGGCCGGGTTTTGACGAACTTGCTTACCCCACCGGAGACTGCATAGACATTTCGCATGGGATCTCCTTCTACGCTTGAAGTGCATCTGATCGCGAAGTGAGAAGATGTTGGGACGATGCATTATCGGGGATCAATCTTCCTTCAGTGTAAGGGGCGGGGGATGCTCTGTATAGTGCCAAACATCATACTTGCAAGAGCGAAGATCGCATCCTCGTGTGGGAGGATTGTGCGGAACGTCTTTGCCTGATGTGCCAAATGTCGTTGACTGGCTGTGCACCTGCATCCTACGATGAAGTTGTGGGGTATTGAGGGAGGTAGGCTATGGAGGATGCATCAATCCATCAATGTATTCTCGAAGCGGCGCAGCGATTTATCGCCGAGGTACAGACGCAGCAAGATGGCGATCTACACCTGGTGATCGACGTGCGTTGCGATGCGGATCGAGGGACAACACAGATACAGTGGGATATCGTACGTCGTGGCATGCTCGCCGAGGCAGCGCGCTGTCACTTTGATCAGGTGCTTTTGCTGCTTATTTGCTCTGGGTGTGGAAACGTATTCGAACTGATGGAAGGCATGGCGGCCTGCCCATTGTGTGGCAGTGAATGTCTCACGATTGCCGAGAGGGTGGGGAGGCGTTGACATTGTTACCGAATGAGGTACAATTCCCACGCCTCTCGCCCCCATCGTCTAGAGGCCCAGGACGCGGCCCTTTCAAGGCTGAAACAGGGGTTCGAATCCCCTTGGGGGCACCTAAGTGTCCACGTTCCGAACCGCACCCGGAAGGGACTGAGCGGGTCTTGACCATTCAAGATCCTGCCCGGCACCTTCCCGCGAGAGGTGGTTCGGAATGTCTGCTTTTTATGACTCGCTCCCCGATTCAGTACCCACACTGCTGGACAATCACCTGTCGCTTCA
>JAHEME010000625.1:0-764 GCA_024643825.1 Chloroflexota bacterium
GCCGCTCTCCCGCGAGGTGCTGCAACTGCTGACCAATGACATCGACATGAGTGGGATCGGGTACTTTCGATTGGCGCATGGAACGGTGGCAGGCGTGGGCGCGACGATCACACGGACGGGCTACACGGGCGACCTCGGCTACGAAGTGTGGATCGCGCCAGAAGACGCGCTGCATCTGTGGGACTCGCTGGTGGAGACCGGGCGGCCCTACAAACTGCGCGCGGTTGGACAGACGGCGATGGACATCTCCCGCATTGAAGCCGGGCTACTGCTGATCGATGTGGATTACACCTCTGCGCGAAAGACCCCGTGGGATATTCAGAAATCTTCGCCGTTCGATCTGGGGCTGGGTTGGACGGTCAAGCTGGATAAAGAGCATTTCGTTGGGCGTCAGGCTCTGCTGGAAGAAAAGAAGAAGGGTTCCGCGTGGGATACGGTTGGACTGGTGATCGATTACGATGCGCTGGAATCGGTGTATCACTCGTATGGGCTGCCGCTGGAAGTGCCTGAGACTTCGTGGGGGGAGGATGTGCCCGTGTATGCGAATGGCAGGCATATCGGCAAAGCAACCAGCGGATGCTGGTCGCCCATCCTGAAGAAGTATATCGCCATCGCGCGGGTCAAGCCTGAGTACGCCAAACCCGGTACGCGCATCGCGATGGAAGTCACCGTCGAGGCGCATCGAGAACAGGCGGCTGCCGAGGTGGTAACGATGCCGTTCTATAACCCGGAACGCAAGCGGAAGTAGCTGTATCTATTGGATC
>JAHEME010000625.1:774-1742 GCA_024643825.1 Chloroflexota bacterium
GGACACAGAAATGAGGAGAGTATGGCGAAGTCATACGATGCCATTGTTATTGGCGGCGGGCACAATGGCCTGACGGCTGCCGCATACCTGGCGCGTGCTGGGAAGAAGGTGTTGGTGCTGGAACGTCGCTATCTGGTGGGCGGCGCGGCGGTCTCGGAGGAGATCAATCCAGGGTTCAAGTATACGGTGTGTTCGTATGTGGTCAGCTTGCTGCGTCCGGAGATCATCCGCGACCTCGATCTGCCCCGTCATGGGCTGGAACTGCTGCCACTGGCGACGGCCTTCGCGCCCAAACAAAACGGGGATTATCTGGCGATCTGGTCGGATGCGGCTTCTACGCGCGAGGAGATCAAGCGGCACTCAGCGCACGATGCTGAAGCCTATAACGATTTTGACCTGATGATGCACAAGCTGGCCTTCGCCGTGAAGCCGATTTTGCAGATGGTTCCCCCTAACCCGGACGGCCCAGGGCTGGACGATATACGTAATCTGATCGAACTGGGGAAACACTTCGGGCGGCTGGGCGAGGAGTCGTTTTACCAACTTCATAAACTGATGACAATGAGCGTCGCCGATTTGCTGGACGAGTGGTTCGAGACTGACATTCTCAAGGCGTTGTTTGCTCTGAACGGGATCATTGGCACGATGGTCAGCCCGCGCACGCCCGGTTCTGCCTATGTGATGCTGCATCACTACATGGGGGAGATGGACGGCACGTTCACCGTGTGGGGCTATCAGAAGGGCGGCACGGGCGGCGTGAGTGAAGCTATCGCCGGGGCCGCGCGCCGCTTCGGGGCAGAGATTCGGTTGAATGCCCCGGTTGGTCAGGTGATCGTCAAGAACGGGAAGGCCGCCGGGGTTGCACTTCAGGATGGCGAGGAGATCTATGCGGATATTGTGGTCTCCGGCCTCGACCCGCGCCAGACGTTCATCAACCTGGTTCCGGCAAACGAACTCCCGGCGGACTT
>JAHEME010000625.1:1752-2747 GCA_024643825.1 Chloroflexota bacterium
TCCGCGAGACGATCTGCAACTTCAAGTATCGCGGTTCTTCGGGCAAGGTGAATCTATCGCTGGATGGGCTGCCAGAATTCACGGCCATGCCGGATCGCTCGCTTTCGCAGGGGATGGTTGAAATCTGCGAGAGTATGGAATATATGGAACGGGCCTTCGATGACGCCAAGTATGGAGACTTTTCCAGGAATCCGTACATGGACGTTCTGATCCCATCGACGATGGACCCGACGATGGCCCCACCCGGCAAGCATGTGATGTCGATTTTTGTGCAGTACGCATCGTATGACCTTCTGGAAGGTACGTGGGAAGAAAAGCGTGAAGCTTTCGGTGATGCGGTAGTCGATACGCTGGCGCAGTACGCTCCGAACATTAAAGACCTGATTCTGCATCGGCAGGTGTTAAGCCCCTGGGACCTGGAGCAAGAATTCGGGTTGAGCGAGGGCAACATCTTCCAGGGTGAACTGACACTGGATCAACTCTTCTTCATGCGACCTGCGCCGGGGTGGTCGGATTATCGAACCCCGCTGCGCGGCTACTATCAATGCGGCTCTGGCACGCATCCCGGCGGAGGAATCACCGGACAGCCGGGGCGATTGGCGGCCCTTGAAATTCAGAAGGATGTAAAATGAAATCCTATGACGCAATTGTGATCGGGGCCGGGCATAACGGGCTGGTCGCTGCCACGTATCTGGCGAAGGCAGGGCGCAAAGTGCTGGTGGTGGAACAGCGTTCGATGGTCGGTGGCATCGCTGTCACAGAGGAATTTCACCCAGGCTTCCGATTTTCGTCGGTGGTCAGCGGTGCGGGGAGCCTCTCCCCGGAAGTGATCGCTGATCTGGGACTTCAGCAGCATGGTCTGGAGTTCCTGCCCAGCGAAGCGGTGATCTTCGCACCGCAGCCGGATGGATCCGCGCTAACGATCTGGAATGACACGGCGCGCACTGTCCAGGAGATCGAGCGATTCTCAGCAGAGGATGCTTCGCACTACCCCG
>JAHEME010000626.1:0-472 GCA_024643825.1 Chloroflexota bacterium
CCCTGTCTCTACTCTATGCATGATTCCAATTGCAGATAGCGATAAGCCCCCCTTCATCCTTCTGCTATTCTTTAGCTCTCCAATGACATCCAGAGCGCCTTGCCCCCAGAATCTCATAGTCATGTCTTCGACCTTGCTCTCGCCCGCTATTCCGATGAATTTGTTTCTGTATCTCAGATTGAAACCGGCGCTGTCCTCTCCCAGACGACCAATCTTCTCTAGACTGCTAGATGGAAACCAAGGAAGATCCACCATGCTGCCGTCACTGCCGATCAGAGTATCAATCTCCTTGCCCATCTCGTCCGCTGAACCAATAGAGTGGAATATCCAAAGACGCGAATTCGCTATGTCCATGAATCCGATAGGAACCCCATGAGATTGAACATTCCAAAGCGTGCTGTCGTCGGTATCGCTGAAAGTTATCTCCTGCTGATGTTTGGAAACGAAATCGCTGAACGGAAGATTGGCTTCA
>JAHEME010000626.1:482-2746 GCA_024643825.1 Chloroflexota bacterium
TTCTTGTCCCTTCCGGCTTCTCCTCTCCACTAGTCTCTTCTAGCTCTTCCTCTCTCGTTTCGGTCAGAAGGTTGTTTTCCAATACCTGCCGAAGCTCTCTTCGATTTCTTACCAAAGGTGAGGACAACTTGAGGACCTTCAGAAACATAACTTGAGTCTGCGGCTGGTCATAAAAGCGTATGGCATAATAAGACTAGATATGTGAGTGTGCAGCTACGCTTCTCATCCTAAGCTATAGCAGCCGCGTTGTCCACAAGATACAATCCTGCCTGCTTCTGTGGGCTCGGTTCGACCTTTTTTGAAATAGGAATAGGCTTCCAGAACAGACTGTTACGTTCAGCGTCTCGTTCTTCGCTCTCAGATCAAGGTTCTTGACGTTCATACACGATCTCAGGCATTGGCGGTAAGGGGCGATAGGTTATTCTTACAACCATCTGGTAGACATCGCCCTGCTGTTGCATCTGAACATCGATCGGGAAGACACCTACCTTAGCCCTCAACCAAGCGGCCGCTCCGTTCAACCCCTTAGTGATTATGCGACGCTCCGCGAGTTCCCTGAAGGTAACCTTCTCCGGAGCGGTTCGAGGAAGTTCTCTCTCTTTCCTTGAAAGAAGGTCTGAGGGAACGACCCGGGGAACGGTCATAGGGTATCTGACCCACTGTACCCGATTGTGTCCTAGATAATTATTTCTCCCCTTGGCGTGGAGAATGTAGAGGGTCTATCTCTCGTCTTCACGGTCGCAGACTGTGAACGCAAGTTTTATTACTACTTATAGTGGAGAATAAATTTGGAATACGACTCCGCTACCAGCCGGATCGTGTTCGCTCAAAAGTCCGCCGAGCTTCTGACATGGGCTCGGCGGCCCCAGACATTTATATGCCAGAATCGCCTCAATCCGTGGCGTCTGGGCAGTGTGTGACATGTCAACGAGTTATTTAGTCAGATTAGCTACTGAAGAAGAAGAACAAGCGAAAATAAGCGCATATCAACGAGCTAGCAGTAGGCGTTGTACACGCTCTAGCCGTCGGCCTAGTAGTCGCTCTTGCAGTGTGGAAAGCGACATACTGGATGATGAAGAAGAAAGCGACGATTCACCTAACGGCTGGGATTCTCGTGAGGAACTCAGGTTCCTAGATCACGTTCCAATCCGCCGACGCTTGTTATTCACCTCGCAAGCGTCGGCCATTTCTCCGCAGTTGGAGTCGTGAAAGTTGACGGCTCAAGCTCAAGTTCACGGCTTCTCGATCGAGATCGGCAGAGCGTATGACTATTTCCTGAGAAAACTCAGACGCATAGATGACCTGCGCAAATCAGCAACGATCATAGACGAGATGCTCAGCGTCATCTGGACATACGAGCATGAACTCTACGAATACCGGAATGGGAAAGTGTACCCGAGAAACGTTCTGCTGAACAAGAGAGAATGGCTTGAGAAATTCAAGGAATGATCTCTCTTGACCGAAGAAGCATCTTTCGACTGGAATGATCTGACGGAACAGGAAAAACTGTACGTTGTGAAGCAAGCGGCAAACGGAATACATCTTACAGCGCAAATGGTGAAGAACATCAGCACCGAGATACTGTACAATCCATTACAGAATCTGCAAGATACGATCTGGCAGGCGCTCAACATCAGCCTAGTTGATTCTGAAGGCCACACGTTCACCCCATTCAAAGTCCGCAACCCAATGTTCGACGGGGTAGGAATGAAACCCCCAAACCTAGATTTCATGAAGCTGTGGGAAACAGGGAAATTCAAAGTATCAGTTAACTTACCGAAGGGCTTCCTTGGAATATCAACTCATGGCGATAGCCCATACGTGAAAGACGAGATCAGACCAGATGAAGAAAATGAACTGCGCAATATGCTGAACGCCAAATATTTCCTTGAATCGGAAAACGCTTGGCGCTGGAAGAAAGACGGAATTCCGGTGCGGCCTCAATTCTCCAAGAAAGACCGTAAGCAGATACGGGCATACTACAAACTGTTTAGACAACAACAGAAAGACCGACGCAGACAGAAATCGATGGAAAAGAAAATGCGTACGCATTCCGATCACATTTACGGCTAATTCTGCCTATATAGATATGGAATAAGGTAACCACGCTTCGACTACGCTTGAGTAGCGAGCGTGATCTTCTCTTTCACCTTTCCGTAAACCCTGAACGATTGCGGGTTCTCGGCTCTCTTGCGAAGATAGTGAGGCGTACTCTTCCCAATTCCAATCTCTCTAGCCTGAGACTCTGATAAACTGAGAGTACG
>JAHEME010000627.1 GCA_024643825.1 Chloroflexota bacterium
GTTGGCCGTCATCACGTCATCTTCCGCCAGATAGCTCTTGCCCAGAGCGATATTGGCTGCCAGAGAATAATTGGGATCATCCCGCACCTGGGATAGCAGGTTGGCCGCATCCTGGTTCCGGTGGGCTGCCTGATACAATAGCCCCAGGTTCAGCCGTAGAGCCGGGTGATCGATGCCTGCATCGAAAGCCTGACTGTACGCTTCTATCGCGCCTTCGAGGTCGCCAATTTGCTGATAATCAATCGCCTGGAGCAAAGAGGCTTGCGCCGCCGGGGCCATTTCTTCTGCCCAGATCAGATCAGCCAGCACCTCGATCCCCTGCCGCGCCGCTTCATCTGCCGGAGACCGCCGATCTTCACTGATCCCGGTTTCATCCAGCAGATATTCATCATCCGTTTCTTCAACCGATGGCGTTGTGTGCATCAATGACGCAGATGACGAGACCCGCTGCTGCCGTTGGATCGGCTGTCCCCGCTTCAGGTCATCGAGTGCGTTGCGCACCTCCGCGTTGAGGGGGTCTAGCTTGCTGGCTCGCTGGAGGGATTGTTCCGCCTTCGGGGTCTGCCCATAGTTCTGAAGCAGACGCGCCAGTTCGATGTACTCGTAAATCGCGACCGGAATCGTTTCCCTATTCCGTTCATACACAACCGCCAGCCGCATGTGTGCCTGAGCGATGTTCGTATCGAGCGCAACGGCTTCTTCCCAGTGGGGAAGGGCGCGCGGGATGTCCTTTCGATTGAAGTACATCTCGCCAATTGCCAGATGTTTCTTGGCGGCTTCGGTCTTCTGACCCATGGCGGCCAGAATCTCCGCCATTTTTTCATACGGCAAAGGATCGCCGGGGACAAGTTGGCTGACCCGTTCATACGCGGTGAGCGCTTCGGGATATTCTCCCGCTTCCAACAGGCTCAGGGCGAGTCCGGCTGTTGCCTGCGGGTCATGGGGAACCAGGTCAAGCGCCGACCGATAGTATTGTATTGCCAGGTTCCAATCATGATCCCAGGCCGCATTCGCGGCCTCACGCATCGCTGACTGGTAGGCCTCTTGATCTGCCATGGATTCGTTCCCCGGTTACACAAAAAACATGCACCAATACGATGGAATTTGCGCGATTCAGTATACATGACACTGAGGCGAGACGCAATGCGCCCCGCCTCACAAACTGCTCTCAAATTTCGGCTGAGGCAGCCTGCACCCAGGGTAGGCTTTGCCGCCTTACGTCCCCCAGTCCCGCAGATACAGAAAGTCATAGCCGATGGTACGTTGCGACAGCTTGGGGATGATCGGCATGTGCCGTTTATACTGCGTTCGCTGCACCGTCTTCCATACTTTATCCACAAACGATGCGGCAAAACCCGCTTCGATGGACTCACCCGGTTCGTAGCGGCAGTCCACCAGCAGATACAAAAGCTGATCGACATCATCGTAGGTGTAGCCGAGATCGGCCTCATCCGTCTGCCCTTCCCACAGATCAGCAGAGGGGGGCTTATCGATGATCGGGGCAGGAACACCCACCGCGCGCGCAAGCTGCCGCACCTGATGTTTGTACAAATCACCCAGCGGGTGCATCGCGGCGGCGTTGTCCCCAAAGATCGTGGAATATCCCAGCAGAGCTTCGGTTTTGTTGCTCGTACCCACCACCAGCCCACCGAACGCGGCGGATTGGTCAAAGAGAATGATCATGCGCTGGCGAGCCATGATGTTGCCCGCACGATGTTGACTCATCTCCGGGAAGCGAGCCAGCAGCGGATCAACCATTGACGTGATTTCGACCGTATCGCTCGGTATTCCCAGTGCATCGATCACCATCTGGGCGTGGTTCAGGCTGTCTGCCGAAGAAGCCTTGTACGGCATCCGAATTCCTAACACGTTTTCTGGCCCCAACGCCTGAGCAGTCAGGAAGGCCACCAGCGACGAATCGACCCCGCCGGAGAGTCCCACCACTGCGCGAGTGATCCCCGTACGAGTCACTTCCTGTCGAATGAAGTCAACCAGCAGGCCGCGCGCCAGTTCCGTGTGAATGAGCAGCTTATCCAGCATGTTCGCGCCTGTCATGAAGGATTCTCCCTGTCCCGTCGCTCCGTGAGAATGCGATCCAGACTCCGTGCCGTGAATTCCGGTCGTTCATCACGCACCAGCGGGAGCCGTGCCCGTGTGCGTCGAAGCTGGGCTGCATCCACGCGAACCGTCGTCAACGCCTCCTGAAAATACGGGCCTTGCGCCAGGATTTCCCCACTCGGATCATACGCAATCGACCCGCCCCAGAAGTTGTAGCCATCCTCAAACCCAACACGGTTGGTGTGAAACACGAAGTTGGTGAACAGGCTTGCATACGATTGCGTCACGCCCTCTACCCAACGCGCACTGTCTAACCGGTCGCTCTCGCTGAGTCCCCGTCCGGGGCTGGCGGATGTCATCAGCAAGAAGTCTGCGCCATCTACCCACAGCAGATAGGGCAGGCTGACGTGCCAAAAGTCTTCACAGATCGCAATCCCGACCCGTCCAAAGCGCGTATCGAAGGCGCGAGGATTGTCGCCGGGGGCGAAGTGCCTTCCTTCATCAAACAGCGAGTACGTGGGCAAATAGCATTTGCGATGCACATGCACCAGCTTCCCGCCACTCAGATAGGCTCCCGCGATATAAAATCGATGGCGCGCATCTTCATCCACAAACCCGACCAGCAGATCGAGTTCCCGGCTTGCCTCAAACAGCGGCTTGAACAACGCATCATCCGGCTCGGGCGA
>JAHEME010000628.1 GCA_024643825.1 Chloroflexota bacterium
GGAGATACCGCCGCCGGGATGCGTACCTGAACCACACTGGTACAGGCTGCGAACCGGGGTGCGGTAGTCCGACCATTTGGCAGAAGGCCGGAGAAAGAGCAGTTGCGAGAGAGTCAATTCACCCTGGAAGATGTTTCCTTCGGTCAGCCCCACTTGCGCTTCCATATCTGCCGGGGTGAGCACCTGACGATATAGGATCAGGTCTTTGAGATTCGGTGCATATTGCGCCATCGTATCAACCACTGCATCGCCAAACGCTTCTCGCTTGGCATCATCCCAGCCCCCCTCTATCGTCGAGGGTGCGTACTGCACAAACATCGACATCACATGTTTGCCAGGAGGAGCCATATCGGGATCGATCATCGATGGAATGATCGAGTCAATGTAGGGACGCTGAGAGAAGTTCCCGTACTTGGCATCATCATAGGCCCGTTCGAGGTATTCCACGCTGGGGCTGATGGAGATCGCGCCACGCAGGTGAGGGCCTTCGCCGGGCATGCAGGTGAAATCTGGCAGACCATCCAAAGCCAGATTGACTTTGCCGGATGACCCGCGAATCTTGAAGCGGTCAATATCGGCGATGAAGTCGGATGGCAGGTCTTTTGCATCTACCAGCCGCTGGAAGGTGAGTTTGGGGTCAAGGCCCGAAATGATCGTCCGCCCGTAAATCTCTTCGCCACCTTCAAGGGCCACACCAACCGCGCGCCCGCCCTTCGTGATGATGTTCGTGACCCCGGCCTCGGTGCGTATCTCCGCGCCGAAGCTCTGCGCAGCACGGGCAATCGCCATGCTGATCCCGCCTGTCCCGCCCTTCTGGAAACCCCAGGCACGGAACACGCCATCCAACTCCCCCATATAGTGATGGAGCAGCACGTACGCCGTCCCCGGCGAGCGCGGGCCGAGGAAGGTTCCGATAATTCCGCTGGAAGACATCGTTGCCTTGAGAGGTTCGGTCTCGAACCATTCATCAAGGTAGTCAGCGGAAGCCATCGTCATCAGCTTGAAGAGCGCGGTGAACTGCTCGCGCGGGAGTTCACGGAAGTGGGTGAGCAAGTCCCACAGCCCCTTCAAATCGCCCGGACTGTAAGAGGTGGGATCAGGTGGAACCATGCCGAGGATCGGCTTGACCGCGTACGCCATGTGGTACATCAGCTTGCCGAACTCATCATAGGCATCGGCATCACGCGGGGAATGGCGGTACAGTTCGCGCCGGGTCACGTCATGATCCGGGCCGCGCATCAGGTAGTCGCCATTCGGCAGGGGCGTGAGGGTGCTTTCCAGTGGGAGAATCTGAAGCCCGTGCGCGGTCAGGTTCAGGTCACGGATGATCTCTGGGCGGAGCAGGCTCACCACATAGGACATGACGGTGAATTTGAATCCCGGAAAGATCTCCTCAGTGACGGCGGCGCCGCCCAGCACATGACGCTTTTCGAGTACCAGGACGCTTTTGCCCGCGCGCGCCAGATACCCGGCAGTGGTCAACCCATTGTGACCACCCCCTACTACGATTGCATCGTATCGTTTTGCCATAATCTCTCTCAGTCCGTGTGCAAAATACCGAGTCGCCTGAAGCGGCGATCAGAATGTAGACGGCGTCCCCGGCAGTAGGGGGACAAGCCGTAGGGCTTCCAATAGCAAATACACGGCTGCCACAAAGAATGCCGTCATGGTCAACCGCCACAGCCACTTAAACACCGTCGTCTGCCGAACCGTGAATTCCGCTGTGGAGTGCGAATCCATTGGGTCTTCGGGTAGCTCTGTTGGGATCACGATGACCAACGGCTTAAACCACGCTCGATAGCAGAACCAGCCGCTGATCGCCACTGCGATCACCGCCAATGCCAGATGCGCGATCCGTGCAATGGTCATGCTGAATCTCCTGCCATCAACAATGTCATCTCGTTGGTCGTTGTGAAGCCGAGCGATTCGTATAACCCGCGCCCTTCACGGCTGGCATTTAGGATCAGGATGCGAACGCCATGCTCGCGCGCCCATGCCAGCAGACTTGTCATCAGTGCGCGGGCCAGCCCTTGGCGACGATAGGCGGGATCAACATACACGTTCATCACACAGCCGCGCCGGGCGGTCGGATCGTCGGGGTGCGGAGGCCAGTCCATGATCCACAGACCCGCACCGCCTACGTTGCGGCCTTCCGCATCAGCCACCCATCCAACATACTCACCCTGCCCAAGCTTGACGCGCAGCCACGTTTCAGATCCCGGATCGTGAATATCCAATTTATTCACGTCCGCACCGCCCATGTCCACGAACATCTGCCGTCGTTGATGGACGATCACCGAAATGTCGTCCGACGAGGCGAGTCGGATGGAGGTTCCTTCCATACTACTTGATCACCGACCGCTTGCGCTCTGGATCGAAGAACGGCATCTTGGTGATCGTAGCCGCAGCCGTGCGGCGCTGATGTTCGACGGTGATCTCCATCTCGATGGGTACTCCGGGTCTGGCGTAGTCGGCGCGGACGTGGGCCAGCGCAATATTGCGCTTGAGCAGCGGCGACCAGCATCCGCTGGAGGCGTAGCCCACCTGATAACCCTCGACATACAACGGGACGCTGGTGCGCCACGTTGTTGCGCTTACACGAGGTGGCAGCCCCACCTCTGCGAAGGCACGTTCCAGGGATGGCCAATCCATCTCGACGCCTACAAAACGCCATTCCGGGCGGCGCTTCGTTTCTGCCAGAAGTGCCGAACGTCCGACGAAGTTCCCTTTATCCAGTGCCAC
>JAHEME010000629.1 GCA_024643825.1 Chloroflexota bacterium
CGGGGTTGTTTTATCTGGGTGTCCTGTTTGCGGTGATCGGGGTATTCAAAGGGCAGGACGGGCGTTGGCCGGGGTATCTGCTGCTGCTGATCTGGCTGCTGGTGATGGTGGTTCCGACTCTGGTGACGGATCGGCCCGTGAATCCATATCGCACGATTGGGCTGCTAGGGGTGGTGTACCTGTTTATCGGGCTGGCGGCTGCCGTATTGATTCAGGGGGCGCAGAAGGCCACGCGAATTCCTCTGGCGGCAACAGTTACGCTGATCGTGGTGGTCGGGCTGGTGGTCGATCTACAGAATACGACCTCGCACTATTTTGACTCGTGGTCACAGAACGCGGTGGTGAAGTTCCTGTATCAGGATGAGTACCGCCAGCTTGCCGCACGGCTGGATGCTGATCCTTCGGAGACACCCGCTGCCATCGGTGGACTGACACCGTTTGAGCTAGACCCGGCTTCGATGCAACTGCTGATGAAGAACGATGCGTATGCGCAGGAGGCAGCGTATTTCGATCCGCAGACCTCGCTGCTGATCCCGGTGACAGCCGATGAAGACCCGGTGATTGTAGCCGTCCCTGTCTCGGTGCATCTGCATGATGCGCTGGCGGAGCAACTACTTCGGTGGGGGTTCCAGCCGGATAGCAGCACAGCCGCTTACACGCTGTATTCTGGCATTCGGGGAGAAGTGGTGTTCCCGTCGCTGGCGACGGGGGGCGAGGAGTTCTTCGGTACAGGCGGTTCGGCTGATGCGCCTGCAATTACGCTGGCAGGGATGGAAACGATGGGCGATCCGTCACCCGGTCAGACGTTTACTTTGCTCACAATCTGGGAAATGCATCAGGCCAACCCGGAGCCGCTGCGCATCTTTGTGCATCTCACCGATGCCAGCGGGACGATTCTCACGCAGAGTGATGTACTGGGAGTTCCGGCCCAGCAATGGCGGGCAGGCGAACTGATCATTCAGGCTCACGATCTGGTACTTGCGCCGGATGCACCGCCCGGCCCGTATACGGTGAGCCTGGGTCTGTACAATCCAGAGAGTGGGGTGCGGTTGATCGTCGGGGCAGCCGATCACCTTGAACTGCCGCTGCCTATGCCCTGATCGAATCGGTCACTGCCCGGCGTGAATCCAGACACGCTCGCCGCCTGTGCGCGCGGAGAACGTGCGCACGGATTCCGCCATCGCCTCGCGATTCTCCCAGAAGGTCTTGATCTGCGAACGATGCTCGCTGACGGCAGCGATCTTGGACTCAAGCTCGGCTTCACTCAGGGGCGTGATGTGGGGAATCCAGCCCTCGTCAGGGTGGATCATAGCTTCGACTGCGCCAGGTTCCCCGGCATAGGGGTAGTCCTCGTAATAGCGCACCTGGCTGGCATCGAACCCCCAGCCATCCACCACGCGCCGAACAACCTGATGATCGACATGATGGCCGATTCCGAGTGGGCAGTGCAGGAGGGTGTCCTCGTCCAGCACGGGCGGTGAGATTTCAAGCGGCTCGAACGCAGGGTCAGCCGATGCCAGTTCGCCAAAGATGGCTTCTTCACTCACATAGAGGGCCTCACCAGTCACCGGGTGAACGCGATAGATGCAATCCATAAAAGGGAAGTGAATGACATCAATGGTGGGATGAAGACGAGAAAAGGCGCGGATGTCTTCGATGCGGCGTACGGCAGGAGGGTCAGAGAATTCTTCCTGCAAGGCGGATTCCTGCCAGCGATGATGAAGTTCGAGGGCAAAGGGGGATAGGCTGCGGGAAGGGGAGGGGCTGCCCGCGAACACCGTGACGACCGCGACGCTTCTCCCTGCTGTGGTCTGCTGCAAGATCATTCCACCGCAGCTAAGAACGACATCATCCAGATGCGGCGATAGGTAAAGGTGCTGCGCATGAGGCCAGAGAAGTTTCATCGTCCAACGATCCGGGAAGCATGAGATCAGGCAGAAAGCGAGACAATCGCTTCTTCCACCGTTTCATAGACGGGGAGCATGGTATCGTAGCCCGCCACTTTGAGCATCTGCATCACATTCTGATTCGCACCCGCAAGACTCAAGGCTCCGCCCAGATTGTTCAAGGTTCTGGCGGCCACTAACAGCATCCGCAGACCGTAGCTGGAGATATAGTCCACGTTGGCAAGGTCTAAAATCACCTGCCCACCCAGTTCCGTCACACGACTGCGAACCTCATCCTCAATGACCATCGTGCCTGGCGCATCGAGCGTTCCGCGAACCATCAGCTTATGCAGGCCATCTTTCAGGGTTTCTTCTTCAAAACTGACATTCATGCCCGATCCTCAACTCGTGAAGCTAAACAGATGTCACCTGCGGCAGTATAACCATGAATGGCGTGTTTACAAAGACTGTTTCCTATCCTATGGTGGGTATTGCTATGTCCATCGCATACAGGTACAGTCACTGGCAATCGTTCATCAGGAGGTGGCATGGAAGACAGATTACCCTTTGAAGAGACGCTGGCACGAGGCCCGATGCTGATGGACGGTGCGATGGGGACGTTTCTGCACAGCAAGGGCATCGCCATTGATGCCTGCTTCGACGAACTCAATCTGAGCCAGCCTGCTCTGGTTGCCAGCCTGCATGAGGAATATCTACAGGCGGGCGCAGAAATTCTGGAAACCAACACCTTCGGCGCAAATCGGTACAAGCTGGCGGAGCATGGACTTCAGGAGCAGGTGGCGGAGATCAACCGGGCCGGGCTTGCACTGGCGAGTCAGGTCCGGGATG
>JAHEME010000630.1 GCA_024643825.1 Chloroflexota bacterium
CACAGCTTCGCCGATGACCATCGGAATCGACAGAGAGCCAAACGGTTCCAGGGCTGGCTCATTGAAAAGGATGATCATGCCCGCCGCCAGGCTTGTCACACCTGCAGCCGTGAGGATTCCATGAGTCGGCGCTTTGACTTCCAGGATGAACAGCGCAAACGCCAGCAGGATGAAGACGCCGCCCAGCCAGTTGACAGGTAGAACGCCCAGCCCATACAACCCCAGGCCAAGGAATATTGTGCCTACCGTGCCAGCCACCCAGCCTCCTGGGGCGCGCACCTCAATGAAGATCAGCAACGGGCCAATGGTGAGCAGCAGGGAAACGATATTCGGGTCAGCGATAATGAGCAGAAACCGTTCCAGTGCGTTCATCGGAATCGGGATCGTCGCTGCCCCCGCCGTGTTAAGTACGCGAGGATGACCGTTTACCTCAACCTCAGTTCCGTCCAACTGTCCCAGCAGATCGCTGGTGTTTTCCACCACAAAATCGACCAGCCCCGCATCGAGGGCTTCACTGGCACTGACGGCCCGCGCTTCATTGACTGCCGCATTCGCCAGTCCAACCGCATCAGGCCCTCTACGCTCCGCCAGACTGCGCGCCTCCGCGCTAATGAACTCTTTGGCTTTCTGCTGGGCAGTACTGGGTAAATCAGCTCCTGTGGAGGAGATCGGGCTGCTGGCTCCGATAGCGGTATCGGGGGCCATCGCAGCCGCGTGCCCAGCCAGGGTGATTAGCAACCCCGCCGACCCAGCAGATGCGCCACGCGGCCCCACAAACACGATTACCGGGACATCACTGGTGCGGATCGCCTGCACAATATCCAGCATCACCGAGCCGCTGCCGCCCGGCGTATCCAGCACCAGAATCACAGCTTCCACATTCCGGCTGTCGGCTTCCGCAAGGCCACGGTGAATGTAATTCGCCATTGCGGGCAGCACGACCCCATTGGCTTCCAAGACAACGACTTCAGGGGTATCCTGCGTCTGCGCGTGAACATAGTTTTTCGATGTGGATAGGCTAAGAAGACCAAAGATCAGGAGTAGTAGTCGGCTCATAGTCCGAGGTACGCGTCTCATGGCAGGGTCCTTATTGATCAGTTTCATTATCTGTAACTGTAGCATCTGGAACCACCTTGTCAATGAAACCCTCACGGATTTGGGGGGAAAAATATCATGGCTTCCCTGTGGAAAAGATTACTGGTTGTTCATACCAGTCTATGCCATGCTACAATTATGATATACAACAATCAGAGGAGCCTTACCTGCCGGGTAGCTCCCAGCAGGCAACTCCGTTTCTATTCCTCTCACTATGGAGCAAATTGAATGACTACTAAGTGGACGCAGCGTTATGCCTCCCGCACAGAGAACATGCACAGCTCCGCTATACGAGAAATTCTAAAGCTCACCCAACGCCCAGAAATCATTTCCTTTGCAGGCGGCTTGCCCGCCCCCGAACTATTCCCTGTGAAGGAAGTGATCGAAGCGACTCATCGTGTTATGGAAACCAGAGGAGGGGAAGCCCTTCAATACGCTGTCACAGAAGGATACCCGCCTCTCCGCGATCTGATCGTTAGGCATATGAGCCGCTATGGTATTTTTTGCGCTCCAGAGAATGTACTGATTACGGCTGGCTCCCAACAGGCCCTTGATCTCATCGGCAAGGTGCTGATCAATCCGGGGGACAAGGTTGTGGTCGAGGAACCCACTTATCTGGGCGCACTCCAGGCATGGAACACCTATGAAGCTGAGTATCTTACCGTCCCCACCGATGATGACGGGATGCAAATGGATGCGCTGGAAGAGATACTGGCACATAACGATGTCAAGTTCATTTATGCACTCCCTAATTTCCAGAACCCATCAGGGATTACCATGTCTGCCGAGCGGCGAACCCAGCTTGTCGCCCTCGCAGATCGCTTCGACGTACCGATTATCGAAGATGACCCCTATGGACAGCTTCGCTATGAAGGCGAGCACGAGACGCCTCTTGTCGTGCTGGATGCGCACGACAATCGCCCGGTGGAATGCCTCGAAAACTTCATTCGTGGAAACGTCATCTACCTGAGCACCTTCTCTAAGACGCTGGCTCCGGGCTTTCGGGTCGCCTGGGTGGTTGGCCCAACCGAGGTAGTCTCTCGCATGACCTTTGCCAAGCAGGGAACCGATCTGCACACGGGCACGCTGGCCCAGATGATCGCCTATGAGACAGCGCGCGGCGGTTTTCTGGATCGCCATGTGAAGATACTGCGGAAGGTGTACCGCGAACGCCGCGATCTGATGATCGAACTCATGGAAGAGTGCTTCCCAGAGGGCGTCACCTGGACGCACCCGAAAGGCGGGTTGTTCCTGTGGGTACGGCTGCCCGAAGGCATGAGCAGTGCGCGCCTCCTCGAACGTGCTCTGAAGTACAACGTCGCCTTTGTACCGGGCGGGCCGTTCTTCCCGCATGGCGGGGGTGAAAACACCTTCCGCATGAATTTCTCGAACGCCAGCCCCGCCCAGATCGAAGAAGGGATCAAGCGGCTGGGTATCGCCATCAAGGAAGAAATCGCCGAATTGCAGGTGGTGTAAAATCGCCACCACAGCCCATCACAAGAATCTCATAAGAACCTCAAACTCCTGCTTGATATCCATAGGGCAGTGAGCTACGATCCTTCGTGATGTATGAGCCGCATCGACGGCTCATCGGTTAAGGAGTATTGAGACTATGTATCT
>JAHEME010000631.1 GCA_024643825.1 Chloroflexota bacterium
CCATAGGGCTGCTCTGGATGCTGCTGGGATACAACGTCATGGCAGAGGATCGTCCGCAGCAAGTGATGGCCTGATCAGGCTACATATCGGAGAGTTGGCTAACGCAACAGGCCGCCTCATCGGGCGGCCTGTTGTGCGATCTACTTCAGCGTCTACTCGCTGATGTCCTTCTTCATCTCAGTATACTGCTCTTTGGTGATCTCACCCGCCGCATAGCGACGCTTGAGAACATCCAGCGGCGTTTCGATGGGCGTGGCCCCCGATGGCGTGATCATCGCCGAGCGCGATCCGCGCGCCAGCCATACGATCCCGCCGATGATCAGCGCGAGGAACAGCAGCGTTCCGATTCCGCGTGCCATGAAGAACAGCGGGAAGCCGTAGCCGAAGGTCATGTGGCGACCATCCACGAAGCCGCGGCTCCCCATCATGTTCCATGCACCAAAGCCAGTCTGCCGGAACATCAGAAAGAATCCCGCAGAGACCACCACCAGTAAGACCAGGCCGATCACAGCGGCCCAGACACCCTTATTCTTCATTGCTAATGCCTCCTACAGACATCGAATGTGTTGGTTGATGGATGGAGTATATGTCGGCAATGTGTAGAAAGTGTGAGGATTCCCTGAAGAACCAGCGAATCGTCCGACCTTACTGCTCCCCTTTTACGAAGGCATCGAACCACTGAATCGAATGCTGCATGGCTTCGGAGAAATGGTTCGAGATGTTGTGATTGTCGTTCTCGTATGTCCATAGTTGGGCCACGATGCCCGCATCGCGCAGTTCACCGTACAGAAGTTCGGAGAGGATCACGGGGACGGTCTCATCCTCAATCGAGTGGTGAAGCTGCACCGGGCCGCTGATCTCGTCCAGATACGAATTCGGCGAGATCGCCGCCCAGAACTCCGGGTTGTCTTCGGGATACCCGTACACCTCCACCATGCTGCGTCGCCACGATCCGCGCGTGGTGTTCGGATCGGGCGTGGGGGTGATCGTCCCATCGCGCGGGCCACGGAACCAGTACTTCATCAGGTCGGGGTACGAAGCCACCACCCCGCCCCAGATCACCCCGGCCTTGATGTCGCGACTCACCACCATCGCCCGCAGCGTGATCTGCCCGCCCATCGAGTGCCCCCACATGCCGATCCGATTCACATCGACATCCGGGTACTGCTTGAGCGAGGCCACCGCATTGAGCACATCGGTAGTATAGGCAGGCGATCCATACGCCCCCACCGCCGATCCCTCGGAGCTTCCGTGCCCACGATAATCGGACTTAAACACGATGTACCCATGCTGCGCGAAGGCATCCACATAGGCCACATAGCGTTCGGTGGTGCGGTAGATGTTCGGCGCGATGTAGCCATGATTGAACACGATCACGGGCCAGCCCGTCGCCGGGCGGTCACCGCGTGGAATCGTCATCAGGGCATAGATTTTGTTGCCCTCGGATTGGTACGAGACGACAAACTGATCATAGGTCGTCGTCGGAATGAGCGTCTGCTCGAAGACGATCTCGCTGCCGGGATAGTCCCGCTGGCGCATGGCCTCGATCATCAGCGGGTGCATGGGGGTGGCGGTGGGCGTGGGTTCGAGGGTTGCCGATGCCGTCGGGATCAGCGTGGGGATCGCAGTCGGCGCGGCGGCAGGCAGCGTCGGGAAGGCGACCGTAGGCTCCACTGCCTCAATGCGCACCAAGCCGCACCCGGTCAGAGTCAACATGAGGGCGAGGATAGCTCCCACCCAGAGTCGTTTGTCAGCCCTCATGCATCTCTCCTTCATAGATCCATGCGTACCCCACCTGCGAACGTGTCTCTAAAGTGTAGCGAGACAGCGTGCAGGATTCACACAAATCCGCGAGGCAGCGACTCCGCTCTGACAAACGTCACCTGTACACCTTTGAAGTAATGTGTATATAATGAGGGAATTCAGCTATGCAGTTCGCATGACGGGCTGCATTCATTGCACTACGTCCACGCCTCGCTGCTCCCCACTATGCCTTCGCTGATCGTGCTCCCTCTCGCATGGCGGGAGAATGTGACAGGGATGAATGTTTTTTGATCCTCTTATGGGCCAGGTTGGGCATCTGAGGATCGCATTGCGTTTCTGTAACCGCCAGCAGAAGGGAGCCGCAGCATGGCATCACGAAAAGAAGGAACCGTTCTTGGCCCTTACCGGATAGTGGAGCAGATTGGGTTGGGTGGGATGGCGACCGTCTACAAGGCGTTCCAGCCCAGTATGAAACGCTACGTCGCGCTGAAGATACTCCCCTCCCACTACGCTCAAGATCCAAAATTCGTGGAACGCTTCAGCCACGAGGCGTACACCATCGCCCAGTTGGAACATAGGAATATCCTCCCTGTCTACGACTTTGGTGAGGAGAACGGAACCACTTATCTCGCCATGCGCTATCTGGAGGGCGGTACGCTCAAAGACATCCTGACGTTGGGCCGCCTGACACACAGCGACGCAGCCCGCATCATGGAACAGGTCTGCGCCGCGTTGGATTACGCCCATCGCCAGGGGGTGGTACACCGCGATGTAAAACCAGCCAATATACTGATCGATCCCGAAGGCGACGCTTTCCTGACCGACTTCGGCATTGCCAAAGTACTTGAAAGCAATCTGGGTCTGACCGAGCCTGGCGCAGCCATCGGCACTCCGACCTACATGGCCCCGGAGCAGAGTCTGGGGCAGGCTATTGATGCCCGAAC
>JAHEME010000064.1 GCA_024643825.1 Chloroflexota bacterium
CGACGGTCGGGGTGAGCATGGTGGCGCTGCAGCGGTACGCTGGCGCGCCATTGACTTCCATGAGCAGCATCACGACCTGCGGATGTCCATTGCCATCGAGTTCGCCATCAGTGATCGCGCCGACGGGCATCACGGCGACGAGAAGGACAATCGCTACCAGCATGAGTACGGTTATGCGAAACTTATTCATGTTCTCTCCCTTTATAGTTGGTCGTGAACTCGGATCCTGGTCAGTGGCCGAGTTCGCTCCTCTTGCGGATACGTTCCTACACATGTCATGGGGTGTTGGTCCTTATAGTCGTCTCCTTTCGTAGTCAAGTGCCTAAAAAGCATCACGGCACAGCAAAGATTGCCGTGCCGCAGATGATCACGAAGTGAAAGTTGCAAGATGAAAGCAGAAAAATCCGCTGATGGTGTGCCGCGTAGGTTGCAATGGCGAACGCCCGTATAGTACGTACAGATGCTTATCCCCCCCAGCCTAAAAGCATGAGGCCACAAAGGATGTTACACTTTTGTTATAACACAGATTCGATAAAATAAAAGTAGGCAGGGAGTACTATTACCCTACGCTAACCATCTCTGCTCCTAAGATGGTGGTCAAGTTCCCTGCGGGATAGAATGAGAACGGGGGTGGACTCCATACCACAGGATCAATCTGTCAACCGAGAAACCGGGTAAATCCCCCGGTGAAAAATCACCAACTAACCGGAACCTGTGGATGCCGAATGACGTCCTAAGTAGAGAGTGACCTATGCAATCGAAAAGAGACCCTATGCAATCAGCCAAATGGATACTGATACTGATAACAACCATGCTATTGGCGGCCTGTGCTGCTCCAGCTTCTGAACCATCCCCTGCACCGGATGCTGCCAGCACGGGCGGCGGTGCTGGGGATACTCCGCAAGATGCGCCGGAGCCTGCTGCCAACGATAGCCAGGCCCAGGGAGGAGCACCCTCTGTGAATGACGAACTGGTACGTCAGGCCAAGATCAACCTGGGGACACGCCTGAGCGTCACTGACGACAAGATCGAGGTCGTGACCGTCGAAGAGGTGATATGGTCGGATGCCAGTCTGGGCTGCCCACAGCCAGGCCAGACCTACGCGCAGGTAGAGATTCAGGGCGTGGTGATCCGCTTGCGGGTGGCGGGGACGTTCTATGATTATCACGCCACGCCAGACGGTGAGCCGATCCTGTGCGAGCAGGCCGACATCTTTGCCAACTCGACGCCAGCCACCGCCGCACCTGTGGAAGCCGGTGTGACCCCGCAGGCTCCGCCCTCGCGCGGAGAGGCGCTGCCGGGGTCTGATCCGCTGGTGCAGTCGGCCCTCGCCGATCTCTCGCAGCGCACGGGCGTCCCCCCCGACTCCATCGAAGTGGTGCTGGCGGAGAAAGTCACCTGGTCGGATGGCTCGATGGGTTGCCCGCAGCCGGGATTGTTCTACACGCAGGCGTTGGTCGAAGGGGCGCGCGTGATCCTGAAGATCGACGGGCAGTTATTCTTCTATCACAGTAGCGATGGCGGGAACCAGTTTTTGTGCGGGGAGAATCCCAAACCTGTCCCGCCGGGCAGTGATGGGATCATTCTCCTGCCGGGTACGGACGAGTTCGTCCCGCCACCCGGCGGCCCCGACGATTAAACTTCCCCATCCGAAGGACACAGGAAACAACAAACGGCCCGCTGCCATCGCAGCGGGCCGTTGCGTTCTCTGACGTAAGTCAGGGTGTGACGAGTCTAGCGGTTATCGACTTCCACGAGGGTCAGGCCCATCAGCCCGACATCGCCCGTGTGCGAGACTGCGCCGAGGCTCCAGCCTGTAGCGCCAGTCCAGCTAACGTCGATGGTGCTGATGGCTCCCGCCGTCGCTGACGCTGGCGCGCTGTCGATGTTCAGACTGCCGCCCGGCGTCGCCGAGAGCACCCACGAGTACATATCGTAGACTGCGGATGGGCCAGCCGTCTGCCAGCCGTGAACGAACACAGTCCATGTGCCGTCCATCGGGGAAACGAAGCTGACTTCCTCATCCGTACCGCCGAGGGTGCTTGATCCCGCGAGGTTGCCATCGGGATCGAAGACAAACACGTCAAGGTCAATGGCCGGGTCGCCAACCGCATCGGCAGGAATTGCCACGCGGAAGAAGGCCGCACCGGAGAGGTTGAACGTGTAGGAGTCGGAGTAGCCATCGCCCGGATTGAAGCTCTGATCCGGGTCCTGTACTACGTCCCCGGAGTCAACCGTCGCAGGCACGAGGCCATGCGCGGCGGCGCTGTAGCTGCCAGTATAGCCGAACTGAACGTCGAAGCTGGCGGAACCATCTTCGCCGCTGCCGCTGACTGCATCAGGAGCATCGAACAGCGCGCCCTTGACCGCGATCGGGCTGTAGACCGAATAGTTATGGGTCTTATCCGTCCAGGTCAGCGAGCCGAAGAACCATTCCCCTGCGGGCGCGCCCGTGTTGGTGATGGTCACATAGTAGGTCGCGGATTCACCCGTCTTCAGGGCGATCTGGGATGGTGACACCGAGACGCTGTAGCCTGGAGGCGCAACGACAGTCGGCTTGTAGGTGCGGGTTGAAGATTCCTTCGCCACGCTGGTGACGGTACGCTGAATCGTGATCGCACCGGGCAGGTTGGCTACGCCGATGGAGGGCAGGTTCAGGTTATAGGCATCTGTTGGGACGCCAATGGAAGCGAGGAACCCGCACGTTCCGGCTGGATTGGCGAAGACTTCTGGCCCGGCATCGCACAGGAAGCCGAGGTAGTCATAGAATTCTGCATTGTAGACCAGGCCGGGCTGATCGACCGAACCCTTGTTCCACGGCCCGCCGGGGTTGACATGGCCTGCGCCAAAGTCAAACGGATCGGCGGCGCTGCTGCGGTCATTATCCAGCACGTTCTGATAGGCGGTGGTCATCAGAGCGGACTTCGCCATCGCGGGAGTCCAATCAGGATGCGCCTGCTTGATCAGCGCGAACAGACCCGCCACGTGCGGGCTGGACATCGACGTACCCGCAATCGCCTGGAACAGTTCGCCGGGGTATGAGCCGGGGTCTGGATAAGGCGAGTTGCCTGCCAGAATCTGGAGGCCGGGGGCGGTTACGTCTGGCTTGATGATGTCTTCTGCAACCGGGTCGGGGCCGCGTGAGGAGAAGATGGTCATCGAAGGCGCATACGACCAGTTGGTGACTTCACCGCTGGTGATGTCGGCAGTCGCAGAAGCGCCTGCACTGGCGATGTAAGCCTTGACCGCCACACCTTCAGTGTAGTCCACGTGTATCGAAGGAACCCAGTGGGTATCGGTGAACAGATTATCGGTGTTGCTATTGTTGTACATGATCATACCAGCGCCACCGGCGAGATAAACCGCATAGCTCTTATCCGCGCGGGCATTGGCACCACGGCGACACAGCACAACCTTGCCGGATACGACAGCCGGGTTCAATGTGCCAGAGATGCACAGATCGCCACCTGCGGCAGCGGCATCCACCAGCGGATACGTGCCGCCCGTGCCGAGCGTGATGGATGCGCCAGAAACGGTGCTGCCATCGCCGAGGTGGGCTGTCCCCTGGAAGAAGCGGGACTGTGTGCTTGCGCCGACGGTGGTCAGCCACGGCACGCTGGCCGGGCCGCCAATCGTGGCATCGCCGGGGCCGCTGTTGCCAGCCGAGGTCGCCACGAAGATGCCTGCGTCTGCGGCGAACAGATACGCGATGTCGTCCGAGCCAGTGACGCTTGGGCCGCCACCAACGGAGTAGTTGATCACGTCCACGCCGTCGGCTGTAGCCTGGTCAATCGCGGCAGCGAGGTCGGAGCCGAAGCCACCGAGGTTGCCGAGGCCCTTGTAGGCCACGACGCGCGCACGCGGAGCGATCCCGGAAACCGTGCCCAGAGGCTGCCCGTAGATGCTGGCAGCGACGCCTGCGTTACCCGCTGCTGTTGAAGCAGTGTGAGTCCCGTGGCCGTTATCGTCACGCGCTGAGTCAAACTCATCCGGGTCTGCGCCAATGATGGCGCGGTAGGTCACGAGCATCTGGCGCGCACCCAGCAGTTTATTGTTGCAGGTGAAGGGCGCGTCAGCCGGGTTTTGAGCCGTATTGCCAAAGTCACAGGGGATCGGGCCAATCGGGGAGGGGCCGTAGCTGCCGTCATCGGCAAAGCTCGGATGCTCCGGCCAGATGCCCGTATCGATCACGCCAACCACCACGTTCTCGCCCGTGATGCCCTTATCGTAGGGGCCACCGTCAGCGGTCAGGCCCATGAAGTCGGGGCTGCTGTCGGTGAGTACGGGGGAGTTGGCGGGCACGGCAGGCTCGCTGGTGATGTAGCGCATCTCATCGGGGCGCACCATCACGACATCCTTCTGATAGGACAGGAGGGTGGCTTCGTCCTCGGTGAGCACGACAGCAAAGCCGTTGACCGCGTAGTAATAGTCATAGACCTTCTGGTCCGGGTTGACCCCGGCTTCCTGCAAGGCCTGGTTGTGCTTGTTGTTGAGATGGGCAACGTAGCGCTGCACCTTCTTATCGTTCACATCAATCTTGTGCCCGTTGCCCGGCTTGGTCGGAGCCAGGTCTTCCTCACCGCCATCATAGGTGATCACCGGGTCTGCGGCCATCGTGACCACATAGACCTGTGAATTGGGATTGGCAGCAAGGTTCGCTTTGAGGGCCTCAACCCGGTCAATAGGTCCCTGCTTCGCAGAGACCGGGAGGACGACCATCGCTAACAGGATAGCGGCGATCACGAGCGCTCTAGTCAGTTTATGCATTGCAGATTCTCTCCTCGAATAAAATAGTGCGTCGGCGTTCTATCGTTCAAAGATGTATATAGTCAAAAAATAGGCAATCCTCCTTCGCCAGGGGGCGTTGGGTTATGAATCAAAACGCGGCAAATAAATGCCGCGTCAGGAACAGCCGCTCCATAAACTATGCAGAAAGGCAAAGCCAGGGTGTCTATGCAACAAGATACCTTTACGCTCTGTCAGGAATCATGCATGCATCACTATCATGATGTTGTCAACCACCGACTGAAATCACTCTGTCTGTCGAGATGCTTCTCCACCCTGCCCCGGGGAAGTGGGGCAGCCAGCCTGCAAAGCATCCACTAGAATGATCGTTATGGTTTTGTTATAACACAGATTTGACTGAAGTCAAAACTGAATTCGGACTATAAGAGGAACTATTTTTACCTGAAGTTTAAGTGGACTGTAGTACTTTCGTCCTACTTCTTGAGAGAATCACTTGCGGCGGCGGGGGCGGCGTGGTCGTCTGGCTTGCGCCTCGTCAGATGAATCGTCCTCGTCGCCCGTATCGGGCATCGGGTCAAGGGCGCGGGCGATGGCACGCCAATCCATGCCTGCGTCCAGCATCGCAAAGATGTCGCTGACATCGCACTCCTGATCGTGCCCGATGCGGTACGCGCGTTCGATGTCGGCGGCGGGGTAGCCGTCGTCAAACCAGACAACAACGTCTTCATACTGCGCCTTGAATTGACGGGCGAGCGCCTGCGCGCGCGCATTGATCGTCGGAAAGGGTTCTTTATGGCTATTGTCCAGTGACATGGGCATCTCCTCACTGGGCGAAAGTATACCACGTCTGAGTGCATTTTATTGCTGCAATAGCTGCCGCAGGAACGGAATCTTGTCAAGGAAACCGAATTGCAAACCAGCCCCAATCATGATCAGAACAAGGATCACAATGGGGATCAGATAGCTGCCCCGCGCAATCAGCACGGCCTTGTCAGGGTTGGATGGGGTATAGCGCACCGTGACGGGTGTCCCCTGCTCAAACTTCTTCATGGTTAGCTGGGCTGAGAGATCGCTGAAAATGCCAGCCGAACAGACCCCTTTGGAGCCAAAAAACACGCGGTCGGATCGGTGGGCTTGGTCATGACCTGATACTCATATATCACGACGTTCGCGTAGCCTTCCCCTGCATGCGAGTTGCGACGCTGATCGATCCACGAATCGACCACGATGCCCAGGGCAGCCGGCCATCCCCGCGCGATCAGCGCACTGATCCACTGAAAGGCAGCAATCGCCCCCAGACCAAGAGCCGTAAACCCGATGATGCCAATGAAACACGCTTTGGTGAAATCTCCCGGCAAAAAGCGGAAGCGAAGCGGTAGCAAACAGCGCGCTCTACGGACTCCGCAGGATGGTACAGACGAAGCACTGTCAACGCGAATCCACCTTCGTAACGTTTTTTGGACGATAGCTTGGTAGGATGCAGTAAATCTAAAGGTTGAGAGATCGTCCTATGGAAACTGCGTTACATAATCGCAGCGTGTGGGGGCTTTGGGGACTGCGCTTGGCGTGGGCGCTGATGTTGGGCATCATGGTGATCACGACGATTGTGCGTGCTCCGTATAACGATCAGGCTACCTTTCAGCAGTGGGAAGTTGCGAACACGGCTTCGCGGCTTCCGGGCGTGAATTGGGTGAGCTTTGCCCAGTATATTATTGGGCTGCGATATGCCGGAGCCGCCGTATTTGTGCTGCTCGGCATCGTTGTGTTTGTGATCCGCCCCCGTAGTGGGATGGCGATTCTAGTCTCAATTACGCTGATCTCGATGCCGCTGATCTTTTCTGGATTTGGGATCAATCCGGGTGACTATCGCCTGAGCCGACAGGGAGTGCCGAACGCGGTGATCCCGCTGTTATATCTGGGTGAGTTCATCGCCTTCGGGAGCAGCATGCTGACCCTGTATCTGTTCCCGGATGGGAAGTTCGCCCCCCGGTGGTTACGCTGGACGCTGATCGGGTGGGGACTTCTGGCTGTGCTCGGATCGTTTTGGAAACTTCCTGATCTATTCGGATACATCTTCGTTGTCCTGGCGTTAGCTTTGCTGATTGTGATGTTTGCAGGGCAAATCTACCGTTACACCCATACGTCTGATGCAGTTCAGAAGCAGCAGACTCGGTTGGCAGTGGCGGGGATTCTGTTGCAGCCGCTGTTGCTGGTGATCACCTCCCCGGTGCGTGCGATTGATAACCCCTGGTACACGCTCTTCATGCTGCATGCGGCAGTAGCGATCCCGCTCGCAGTTCCAATCACGCTGGCGCTCTCGATCCTGCGTTATCGGTTGTGGGACATCGAGGTCGTGATCCGGCGCACGCTGGTGTATTCCACCGTAACGGTGATCCTCGGAGGGGCGTATATCGGGATGATCGTCGTGCTGCAAGCTGGCTTCGTGGCGATCACCGGGCAGGAATCGGCGCTCGCGGTTGTGATCTCGACGCTCGTGAGCGCAGCCCTGTTTACGCCGCTGCGCCGCCGGGTGCAGCAGGGGATCGACCGACGGTTCTTTCGGCAGAAGTACGATGCCCAGCAGACGATTGACACCTTCAGCGAGGCAATCCGCGATGACGTGGATGTTGATGTCGTAGGCGGGCATCTGCTGGCAGCGGTAGAGGCGACCCTACAGCCGGAGCATCTTTCCCTGTGGCTGCTACCAAGTGATAGGAAGGAACAAGAATGATGAAGCCCATCAGCAGAACGTTTGGCGTGATCCTGGCGGCCCTCACTCTGGCAGCCTGTGGAAATCAAGCGGCGTGCCCCGCCATCGATCCGAGTGTGGTGGCGGAAGTCAGCCCCGGCAAGCATGTGATCGCCGATTTGGATATGGCCCACGAAGACATGATCGCGCTCACGGTCCTGCTTCAGACGCCGGGGATCACCGTCGATGCCATCACGATCAGCGGCACGGGCGAGGTTCACTGTGAGGCGGGGATCGACCACGCGCTGCAAATCCTTGATCTGCACGACGCACCTGATATTCCGGTGGCCTGCGGTCGCGAGACTCCGCTGAGTGGCAGCCACGAGTTCCCGGCAGAATGGCGAGCAAACGCAGACAATCTGTATGGGCTGTCGCTGCCGGAAACCAGCCGCGCACCCTCCACGATGACCGCACCCGACCTGATCGCGCAGGTGGTGACGGACTCCGCGCAGCCCGTGACGCTGGTCGCGGTGGGGCCGCTGACGAACTTCGCCGACACGCTGCAAAACGATCCCTCGCTGGCGGGCAACATCGAGGCGCTGTACACGATGGGCGGGGCCGTCGATGCACCGGGTAACGTGGATCAAACCGACGCGGGGATTGACCCGCCGATCAGCGAGTGGAACTATTACATCGATCCGCTGGCGGTGCAGATCGTGCTGGAGTCAGGGATTCCGATCACGATGGTTCCGCTGGATGCGACCAAAGACGTGCCGATTACGACCGAAATCGTGAACTGCACGGGGAAGAATCGGGAGACGCCAGAAGCGGATTTCACCTATCAACTCTTAGACGCAACGCGCGAGCTAATCAGCTTCGGTGGCTTCGAGTTCTGGGACACAGCGACGGCATCGGTGCTGGGGGATGCGAGCCTCGCCACCTTCGAGACGCGGACGCTGGTGGTGGATATCGAAGGCGATGAGGCCGGGCGCACACGCGAGGATGCGAGTGGCGTGGAAGTTCGGGTGGCGGTGGGCATCGACCGGGCGCGGTTCGAGGCGCGGCTGGTCAATGTGCTGATGCTAGGCAGCGACCAGTAAAGCTAATTCAACGCAAAGGCGCGAAGGACGCCAAGAACAGCAACAGATTTTTTACCACGGAGATACGGAGGGGCACGGAAAAAGTCAGGGTAGTGATCTCATCGCTTCAGCGTCAGTTATGATCTGCAAGGTCAATGTACCCGGTGAGGGCGGGCATATCGAGGTGCAGGATCGCGCGGTCGAGGATGCCATCGAAGCCCAGCAATGCTTCCTGTGTATCGGTGAACCAGACGACGGCCTGAAACTCTCCCGTTTGCGTACCGTCGAGTCCTTCCAGCGCAAGCGTGACCCGTGCTTCCGTGACTTCAAACGACTGCTGGGCAATGCCCGCTTGCTCCACCAGAATTTGCCCTCGTGCTGTGATTTGATACGGAACGATTGCCATCAGATGCAGAGGCAAGAGCGTTACTTCGGCTCCGGTGTCAATGGTAGCCGCGATCCATTCATAGTCACCCTTGTGCGTGGTGAGTCTTACAAACAATTCGGCCCCACCCGGATTTTGATAGACACGCAGAGGCACACGAGTCATCGGGCGCGCAGCCGCCCAAATGGAATACGCTGCCCCACCCATTCCACCATCGCGGTGATCTCTTCAATCTCTGGGGATAAGTTGGCCTCTGCGTTTTCTAGCGCCTCATCGCGGGTTGTACCCGTTCCCAATACCTGCTGCTGATACACGATCATGTAGCACTCGCCGTACTGGTCGATCAGCGCATCACGATGGTCGTGTATCCAGTCATGATCCTTCAGAATGTGGGGGGCGATGCGTTCCTCAAGCGGGCCGCTGGTGCGGATTCGTGATCGTGTCATCGCTGTACCTCCTATCGATCACTCCCTATTATAGATCACACCGCCTTCGTGAGCTTCCTGCCGAACTCCTTCGGGGTGCTCTTCTCGATCGTCAGCTCGGTCGCACCATGCCACGCCATGAAGTCGCGCATCGCGGCGGCGACATCCCCAACCAGCGCATCGTCAGGTTCGACGCCGGGTTCGAGGTGCAGCGTGCGCAGATACAGCACGCCCGTCTTGCGATCCAGCTTCGGGTCGAAGCGCCCCACCAGCCGATCCCGGTGCAGAATTGGCATCGAGTAGTAGCCATAGATCCGCTTGGGCTGCGGCACATACATCTCGATCAGCTTATCGAACCCCCATAGCATCTCATCCCGATCCCCCGCCCACCACAGGCTGTCGAACGGATTCAGGAAGGTCGTACGCTCCGCCGTGATCGCGCCATCCGCGGCCTGCTCAAGCAGTGGAAGATTGTCTCGATGGACGACGAGCGTCTTAACCCCGCCCATCGTCTCGCCCTGAATCTCGATCAGCGTGCCGTCGTTCAGCAGCGCCTCGATGATCGGCTTGCAGGTGGTCTTCTTCATATAGGCATAATCGGAAATCTGGATCGCTTCACACACACCCAGTGCCTTCGCCCCCTGCTCGATGTGAAAGCG
>JAHEME010000632.1 GCA_024643825.1 Chloroflexota bacterium
CAGTGGACTGGTTATGATTCCTGCTTCCCGTAGCGCAAAGGAGCTTCCCGTTGCTAACCCAATCGTGAGCAGTACGATAGTAATTGCCAGTTGAAGGGGGTTACGCGAACGTGAAGGGGGCTTTCCATCACGATTTCCATTTAAGATGGAAAAATCAACCTCAAGCCCAGAGAGAAACATGAGGAATGCGAAACCAAACTCAGCCAGAAAATCAACCACTGTGGAGTGTTCAACAAGATTGAAGCCACTGGTTCCGACTAATACACCTGCGAGGATTTCACCAACAACAATTGGGAGTCTTATGACTCGCACACGAGTAACAAGGAATGGAATTAGAACGGCTAACGCAGTTATCAAGAGGAGAGATAAGAATGGAGTTTCTTCCATCAGCGTCCAATCACATGAAATCGGTTTGCCCCAAGCCACGATGACATCATTCGTAGTCTGGGGCCAATGTCTGCGGAGTATACCGGGCATTTATCTCATGAGCCAGCCAATTGAGCAAAGCCTCTGGCAATTTGTTTCTTGTCAACCTGGCTTGTACAGGACCGGGGGGATATTGATTTCGTCCCCCGTCCCCAACTTCAGTAACAGGCAGATGACATGTCAGTTGTCCATGATGGCATCATAGAAGATAGGCAAAGGTTTCGCATCTTCTGAGCAGCTAGGGTTCGAGTTGCTGCCGTTGCTGCGGCCGCATTCGTTCTGCCATAAACGGTAGCGAGTCTATCCCCAGTGTTGATTGTTTAACCAACCTTGCGATGCACAACAATCCCTACAGAGTGATCAATCGGAGCGTCTTTTTCAGCTGACCGGCTCCTAAGTCAAGAGCCGCTAGGCCGATTTCCCTCGCGTTAATTTCACTGATCGTTCCGGTCTCATGTGCCGTTGTCTCGCGAATCACGGGGGCAACGGGAAGCATCTCTGGATGATCAATCTGTGATACGTCTCCGCCTTGTGCCTCCACCAGAGTGCGAAACACTCTCCATGCGTTCCCATTCGCTAGCCCCTTTTCCAGGGAAGGAAGTACATCAGAGAGAGCGGTCTCTTTAGACTTTCCTGCCAGCCTTAACATATGACTGGCAACTATCAGACAGTGTTCCTTCAAGTCTTCTGGGCCTCTCCCGTGTAGGGTCTCAATGGCTTCATGGACTCCCAGCACACTTCCTACGGCGTTTCCCAGAGGTTGATTCATGTCTGATATCAGCGCAGTCATTTGCTTACCTACGCGCATCCCGATATCTACCATTAGGTGAACTAACTCACGCGCAGCCTCGACGTTCGGCACGAATGCTCCGTAATCAACTTTAACATCAAGCACAATCGCATCTGCTCCGGAGGCAAATTTCTTGCTCATTGAACTGGCAATCAAGGGGGTGCTGCCGACTGTCCCAGTGCGCATAAAGTTTGCCGTCGCCAGTCTGACCTGCGCGGACAATCCCATACTTCGTTGTATGTTCCAGTGGCATTGAACCCGGAGATGCCCTCCATTTTGTCAAGAGTTCTACCGGAAAAGTCAAGCCCTCGACCAGACATTTTCGCGACGGGCACACCACTTTGCGACCAGTCCGTCTCGTTACTTGGAAATGATACTAACTGGATTCATGATCGTTCCTTGGGTAGAAGTGCCACATCCCTAAGAATACGATCAGGAGCCGGGAATTTCCAAGTCTGGTTAGTTGGTTTCGCTTGGTAGAGTTTCGTTATTTGACGTCATTCCAACTTTCTCTAATAGCCCACCTATCCAGTTATCTAATGGGCCATAGGGAACCGCTCCTACTGTGCCTTCGACGGGTTCCCCTGCATGGAAGACCACTATAGTTGGGATACTCATAATGCCATAGCGTCCCGCTATCATAGGGTTCTCATCAGTATTTAGCTTGGCAATAATGATCTCGCCATCCCGCTCGGCAGCAATTTGCTCAAGAACTGGGGCTACCATTCGGCAGGGTCCGCACCAAGGAGCCCAAAAATCCACCAAAACAGGCTTAGACGCATTGAGCACGACTTCATCAAATGTTGCATCTGTAACAGGAACAGGTTTTCCGTTCACGGATTCTCCGATTCACAAAATGGGATACTTCTTGATGGATGTTGTCGGTAGTAGCAATCTTACGTCATAATGAGTTATCTCATTCGGTGTGGATTGATACCTGACGTTGTTGGGTGAGTCTATGATCATGCCCATACAGAATCTTATTTATCTCTTCCTTGCCATGCTGTTTTTTGCTGTAATTCATAGTCTGACGGCAGGAAACTTCTTGCGAAAGATGCTGGCAGGGATTATTGGGGAACGTGCCTCTGCGGGTTGGTATCGGATCTTCTACAACCTGGTATCGGTGCTAACACTGCTTCCCGTTGGCCTGTTGATGGTGTTACTGCCAGATCGGAATCTCTATCAAGTGGGATTCCCCTTCGATATTTTAATGCGTTTTGCGCAAATATTGAGCGTTGGCGGTGCTGGCTCTGCACTAATCTCAACAGATATCGGCAGGTTCATTGGTTTATCCCAGATATGGGAGCATTTTCGAGCCGTGCCGTTGAAGTCCGCCTCGGATGTGCTTCGAGTTGATGGCCTATATCGAGTAGTTCGTCACCCACTCTATCTATTTAGTCTTACTTTTCTGTGGTTCTCTCCAGGTCTGACATGGAATGGTTTGAGCTTCAATGTCGCTGCAACTTTGTATTTTGTCATTGGCTCACT
>JAHEME010000633.1 GCA_024643825.1 Chloroflexota bacterium
ATGCGTGGAAGGATAACACGAACCATGAACGCAAAAACCAGATCATCACGACGTTTGACTGCGCCTATGCTGCTGTTTGCGGGTGCTGCCGCTGCCATGACTCTGATCATCGGTGGGATCGCTGCCTACTTGCTTCTCGTCCCCGCCACGCCGCAGGTCGCAGGAGGGTTCCCGGCGACGAACACGCCTCAGAGCACTGATGTGCCTGTTTCGCCCACCCTCTCCCCGGAACAGGTCTACGGGACACAGCGCCCGCAAAGCGGCGGTGGTTCCGGTCAGCCCGATGGCGCGAATGGCGAGAAGATCGCCCCCGTCTGGCAGGGAACCGTCACATCCATCGATTCAGTCGCCCGCACGATCACCCTTGACACGGAGGATCAGCCAGTTCGGGTGATGGACTTCACCCATTTCATCATCGAGGACATCACCTGGATCGGGGCACGGGCATCCTTCGAGGATATTCAGCCCGGTATGTTTATTCAGGCTGACTTGTTCTCCGATAGCCCGCCGTTTGCCCGCACCATCTGGATTCAGCGAACCCAGGCTCCGTTCTGGGAAGACGGCACGTACGAGCTTCACAGCGGTACGATCATGACTTTCGACCCATCAACGAGTATGTTCACTGTGGAGCCGCTGGTCAACGATGTGTTCCAGATCACCCGTGATGCTCGCATCCTGATCGACACCGATGCCATAGACGGGCAGCCCGCCACGCTTGCCGATGTGCAGGTGGGGCAGGCTGTGAACTTTGTGAGCCTGTTGGGAGATAGCCAGCCGCACCCCGTCATGCTGCTGATGATCATCCCGCCCGATCCTGAATCCGGCTGGGAGTGGATCTGGGCGACAGTGACGGAAGCGAATCCCGGTTCGATCACCGTGCAGCCCACCGAGGGCGATCAACCGGTGACCCTCGATCTCGGCCCGGCAGACTACGCTGCGTCGCAGGGAATCGCCTTCGCGCCCGGTGACCTGATCGCCTTCCGCGCCTCTCGTAATGGGCCGGAGCTTACCGCCGTCGAGGTGATCAAGCTGGCAACCGGGGAATGGCTCCGTCTCCGCGATGTCACTGGCCCTCTCTGGCCGAATCCGTAGTCGCAGTGATATAGGCTGAGACTGGAAGACCTCCCCTTTCCACAGGCGTCCAACCTGTGGAAAGGGGCAGGGGTGAGGCTAATCTTTCTCGCCATCCCCCGCTTCTCCTAGCGTGATTTCTGTGCTTTAATTATAGTCGTCACGAATCATTGATAGGGCCCTTCCTATGCTCAATGAACCGATCAACCCACGGCTACCTCTGCTTATTCAAGTAGTCGGCGGTCTGCTGATTGGCCTGATCCTTACGGCTCCGATCATGCTCGGCTTGAGTGTTCTGCTCAGTCTTGTATTGGTTGCTCCCATTAATCTTGAGATGGCTTTGTTGCTGGGGGTGCTGATCTATCCAGCGTTCGTTGCGGTAGGTGTCTCTCAGATAGGCCGCCGCCAGATAGTCGGTGGACGATACTGGTATGCCCTTATGGGTGCATATGGTGCAGTTCTACTATTGGGGTTCATCGCTTCTGGGGTCGTTCTGATCAGCAGGCAGATTGGCATTGGGCTGCTGGTCGCCCTATTGATTCTCATTCCGCCTGTGACGGCAACCTTACGCTATCGTTATCTAGCGCGTCCACTTGACATCATGGATATGATTGACGATGACGAATTCGATCTCTCGGCGTATCAAGAATCCGGGTGGGAAGATTATTAGCATGCTTCGGGTAAGCCTCGCCTCAAATGAACCTATACTACGGCACGACTTGATTGTTTGCCGCGACCACCGTACAGCGTGGGTCTTGAATCATCCCGTCACACTGCCAGGACAGCCATCACCAGATGCACACTAAAACGTCATCGCCAGCCCCCCGATTCACGATCCGACCCCGGTGGGTGGTGGCGATCCTGTTTGCCTGCTATGTCACCTTTCGGCTTGTCACTGGCAGCACGGTTGAGAATGTGCTTTCCCAGGTTCCGGTCGATGAGGCTTCGGAGGTATCCGGGAACGTACGTGCAGGCTACGATGGGCTGTTTACCTACGCCATCGCGGTCGATCCCCTCCACGCCAGCCCGCGCCTCGACGTGCCAGCCTTTCGCATGCAGCGTATCCTGCTGCCGCTGTTTGGCTTTCTGTTGTCGTTCGGTCAGGTTGCGCTCGTTCCGTGGGCGCTACTTGCCGTGAACGCTGCCGCCCTGATCGGTGGGGTGTGGTTACTCGAACAGATCATGGAATCAGCAGGAAGGAATCGGTGGTTTGCCCTCATCTATGGCCTGACTCCCGGCATTTTCCTTTCCGCGTCCTTGAGCCTCACCGAGCCGCTCGCCTATGGTCTGGTGATTGCTGGTGTGTATTTGGATCGCAAATCGAAGCCTATCGCAAGCGCGGCGGCTTTTGCGCTGGCGCTTCTTGCCAAAGAAACCACACTGGGTTTCGTCCTTGGCTATCTGCTGTGGATAGCTGTGAACCGCCACTGGCGTGATCTCCTGCGCCTGGGGGGGATCGCCTGCGCTCCTTTTGCTGTCTGGCAGATCGTCCTGTTTCTTTGGTTGGGCAGCCCCGGCATTAGGTCAGGCGGTGCAGGCAGCACGCCCTTTGAAATCATCCCATACAATGGCTTTGTTCGTGCCACATGGCTCTACCACGTTGCCGATCCCTATCAGACAGGCGACCGCTTC
>JAHEME010000065.1:0-4878 GCA_024643825.1 Chloroflexota bacterium
ATGATCACCAGCGATGCGACGGCTTGCAGCAGCCCGATCTGCGTATTGGTGATGCCCATCAGGTTCTGCATGTACAGTGGACGGAACTGGTTTTCCATATTGAGGGCGATGTCGCGCAGCCCATCGGAGAGGAACAGCCATGTTACCACCCCGCCCGCAATCAGCATCCCGCCGACCGTCATCAGATCGGTGCGCAGCCCGGTCAGCGAAGGCTTCTCTCGTGTCGGATCCGCTTCATGCTTGTACCGCCGCGCCATCCACACGCGCATCACCGCCGCAATCCCGTAAAGCGATCCCGAAACGATATATAGAATCTGGTATCCGTAGTGTTCGGAAAGGAACCCGCCGATGGGCGGCCCAATCACGCCGACGACCGCGTACAGGCTGGACATGATGCCGAACACACGCCCCCGAGTCTCCTCAGTAGATTGCTCGGCAACGAAAGCTTGGAAGCTGGGCGCGACCAGCGAGAAAGTCAGCGCATTGGCGACCGACGCGATTAGCACCCACTGCCATGTGGGAGCCACCACAAATACGACGTACCCAACTAGCCCCGCCATACTGCCGATGGCAATCGCGCGCAGCCGCCCGAACGAATCGGACAGCCACCCACCGAGGATTTGCAGAATGAGCGGGGCAACGGCTGCGACCGTGAAATACAATCCCAGCTGTTCGATGTTGGCCCCCAGCGATTGCAGGTACAGCGAAAACAGGGGGAAGTGCATATTCCCGGCGATGTTTGCCAGGATCATCGCCAGCAGGAACAGCTTGAGGGGGGTATTCAGCAGCGGCTTTGATTCGCCTTCCGGGTTTTCCATGTCTGGCTCCGTGTTGAGCGAAGGGATCGAGAATGTATCCCGATTCTCCCCTGTCTACAATGCTTTCGCACAGAAGAAGCCAGGAGGTGAGGGGTTACCCGGCCTCCATCGCCAGCCATAGCAGCCCATAGGGCGGAAGAGTGAGCACGCTCGAAAGGTCGATGGCGGTCCCGCTGATCAGGTCACGGTGGAGGGGTTGTCCAGCCAAACCAAGGCCCTCCGGCTCGATGCGCTGCTCCTCTTCGGTGAAGCTGCCGATCACCAGAATAGCGTGCTCCCCGCTGCGTTTGCGGAAGGCAAAGATATGCCGGTTCTCCAGAGCAAACACCTGAGTCTCCGCCGCCGCGCCGAAGGCGGGCTGCCGCTTGCGGAGCGCGATCATCTGCTTCATGGGGGTGAAGATGCGCTGCACGAGGCTGCCCTCGGTGTGACGCTCAAAGGCGCGATCCCAGTCCATCGGCGGGCGGTGCGTCCAGCGGGAATCGTGGGCCTTTTCGGGGTTGGAGAGATAGCTCGCATCGTTGAGTTGGCCGATCTCGTCGCCCAGATAGATCAGCGGGATGCCGCCCATGCTCATGGTGATCCCGGTGATCAGCAGAATGCGGCGGATGGCAAGTTCGATTTGCCAGTCGTCCCCGGCAGCGAGCGCTTTCTCCAGCCCCGCCAGCGATGCCGTCGTGCCGCTGATGCGCATATCCTGATTCTTCGGATTGAACTGGAAGGGCATCCCTGCTGCGAAGCTCCCCGGCTCGTCGCCTGTATAGAAGCGGTTGAGGTACTGGCGATGGTAGAAGCCGTGTATCTGTAATGCTTGCGCATCCTCATCGGCGAATCCCCAGCCAATATCATCGTGGCTGCGGATGTAATTGACCCAGGTGCAGGATTCCGGGATGGCGAAGCGATGGCGCATGGAGTAGGTCAGGAGGTGGGTATGGCGTGTGGCGAGGGCTTCCCACAATTCGACCATCAGCAGCGGGTGGTAGGAGATTTCGCACTCGCGCCCGGCCCATTCGCCTTCCCCGAAGTAGCTCACCACCTGATCTGGATGGACGATAGCCTCCGATTTGAAGATCATCGCCGGGGCCGCGATCCGCACCAGCGCATTGAAAGCACGGATGATCGTGTGCGCCTGCGGCAGATTCTCGCAGTTGGTTCCAAGCTGCTTCCAGATGAAGGCCACCGCGTCGAGGCGCAGGACTTCGACCCCCGCGTTGGCAAGAGTGAGCATCTCTTCGAGCATGTGGCGGAAGACGGCGGGATTGGCGTAGTTCAGGTCCCACTGGTAGGCGTGGAACGTCGTCCATATCCACTGGTTGAGGTCTTCGTCAAAGGTGAACGCGCCGGGATGCTCGTCCGGGAAGATTTCGCGCAGGGTAGCTTCATAAGCATCCGGCATTGTGCGGTCATCGAACAGATAGTAATAGTCCTGATATGCGATATCTCCCGCTTTTGCCTGCAATGCCCAATCGTGATCGCTGGCAGTGTGGTTAAACACGAAGTCGAGTACGAGGCTGATCCCGTTCTCACGAAGATTGGTAGCCAGCGCACGCAGATCGTCCATGCTGCCCAGATTCGGGTTTACCTCGCGGTAGCTGCTGACCGCGTAGCCACCATCGCTGGGGCCATCCGGGGTGCGGAACAGCGGCATCAGGTGCAGGTAGGTCAGGCCAAGCTCCTGAAAATAGGGAATCTTCTCGCCAATTCCGTGCACCGTCCCGGCAAACTGATCGACGTAGCACACGCCGCCCACCATCCCCGCATCCTGATGCCAGCGCGGGTTGGCCTCATGGCGGGCGTCGAGGGCCATGAGGTCGTCGGCACGTTCGCGGTACGAGTCGGCGGCGGTGAGGAAAATACTCTGCAAACAGGCGGCGAAGTCGTCGGCATCGCCGTAAATCTGCACCAGCAGCGCGGCAGCGTCGGGAGCGTAACGGTCGAAGCGAGCAAGGAAGATGTCGCGCTCGGCGGGAGTGAGATCGGCCAGGCGCGCGATCAGGGCATCGCGGATCGGTCGGAGGTTCATTGTGCGCCCAGGAATTGCGCGACCTGTTCGAGTGCGGGCAGGGCGGGGATCGCGCCGCGTCGAGTTGTAGTTAGTGCACCGACTGCGTTGGCATAGCGCACGACTTCGGCGATTTTCGCTGGAGCATCCAGCAAGGTCTCATCGTTCAACCAGCGGGAGAGGAATCCCGCCATGAAACCATCGCCCGCGCCGGTCGTGTCGATAGCCTGTACCGGGAAGCCGTCCACATGACCAAATGAACCGGCGGTGAGGTAGTCGGCTCCGTTGGCTCCATCAGTGACGAGCAGGATGCGCAGATCGTCATGCCACAGGCTTCGCCCGGCGGCTTCAATATCGTTCTTCCCGGTGAGGAATTTGAGTTCTTCGCGGCTCACCTTGATGGCATGGGCCAGCGGCCAGCCGAGCAGCATGCCATCGCGCGCTGCATTGGCATCGGGCCACAGCGCCAGCCGCAGATTGGGATCATAGGATACGATCTTCCCTGCTGCGTGTGCGGTGTGAACGGCATGCAGAGTCGCGCTGCGGGATGGCTCGCCGATCAGCGTGATCGAGCCGAAATGCAGCACCTTCGCCTGCTGGATCGACGTGTCATCTACGTCGGTGGGTTCGTAGAGCATATCGGCGCTGGGGTGGCGGAAGAACAGGAAGGATCGTTCTCCATCGGCCCGCAGCGAGACGAAGGCCAACGCGGTGCGCGCTTCCTCGGAGAAGCGCAGGCCGCTGACATCGACATCGCTCTGCGCAAGGGTTGCCGCGAGGAATCGCCCGAAGTCATCGTCGCCGACCTTGCCCAGAAACCCTGATGAGACTCCCAGTCGAGCCAGCCCGACGGCAACGTTCGCAGGCGCGCCGCCCGGCGCTTTCAGAAAGCCGGAGGCTTCGCCCACCGTCACCCCCGATTCGGTGGCAACAAAGTCGATCAGTAATTCCCCCAGGCATAGAACATCAGGCATCGTTATTCATCCGATCTTCTGAGTCAAGAAAAGACACCCGTCCCAAACCAGGCAGCGGGTGTCGAAAATGCAAACAGGCAGAAAGGGCGTAATTACCCCTTGACGCTCCCTGCCAGCAGACCGCGTACAAAGTAGCGTTGAAGCGAGAAGAACACCAGCAGCGGAACCGCCATCGACACAAAGGCAGCGGCGGTTAGCAGATGCCAGTCCGCACCGCGCGAGCCGATCAGGCCCACAATGCGCTGTGTCAGTACCTGTACGTTCCCACGCGTCACGCCGAGGAAGATCAGCGCCACAAGATAGTCGTTCCACACCCACAGGAATTGGAAGATGCCAAACGAGGCCAACGCCGGGACGGAAAGCGGCAGGATCAACCGCAGGAAGATCGTGAAGTGCGAGGCTCCATCAATGAAAGCCGACTCCAGAATGTCTCGCGGGAGGCCGCTGATGTAATTGAACAGCAGGTAGGTCGCCAGCGGAAGACCGAACCCGGTATGCGCCAGCCACACCGCCAGATAGGTTCCGTTCAAACTGAGCTTCACATAGTCGCGGAGGATGGGGATCAGGGCGACTTGCAACGGCACAACCAGCAGTGCCACCACCATGATAAACAACAACCGGCGTCCGGGGAAGTTCATCCAGGCGAAGCCGTAGGCGGCGAAAGCGGCAATCAGGATCGGGATCACAGTCGCAGGAATCGCCACTGTGAGCGAATTGAGGAACGATGCCGTCATGTTATCGCCCTGTACCGTGCTCGTTGTGCCATCGGCGCTGGTGATTTCGTAGGTCTTCCCACCCAGCACCTGCGCATAGTTTTCCAGGGTGAAGTCGCTCCCGACTGTCCACCTGGGTTCCCTGACCTGAATGTACCCGTTGCGCAGGTTGCCAACCCAGATCAACTCGCGTCCATCTGGAGTCGTAACACCGTTGCGCCATTCATCGTAGCTCGCTGTCATCCCTGAGTAAGTAATCGGCGCGTCGCGGGTTTGACCTGTTGGGATGTCCTCCTGAGTCGTGTTTACCAGTCCGCGATGCGGCAGCACCGTCCACCAGCCGGAGCTGGCAACATCATCGCGGAAGCGTA
>JAHEME010000065.1:4888-9963 GCA_024643825.1 Chloroflexota bacterium
CCAATGGTGGGCAAAGTCCAGGCGAGGCAGATGATGATCAGCACCCCATTGACCAGAAGGCCCGAAATGAGTTTCTGTCGTTTGGCGCTCATCTTTAGAATGCCTCTCTCTCACGGAACTGGCGCAAGTTGTAGATCATGACCGGGATGACGGCGATCAGCAGCACCATCGCAATCGCGGAGCCTTTCCCGGAGTCCTGATTGTTAAACAACTCCCGGTAAAACCGGACGCCGATCACCTCCGTTCCGAATTGACCGCCTGTGGTTGCCATGACCACGTCAAATATTTTGAGGGTGAAGATCACAACCGTTGTGGTGACCGTGATCAGCGTTCCCTGAATATAGGGAATGATGATGCGGAAGAAAATGTCGAATTCGTTAGCTCCATCCACCCGGGCTGCTTCCAGCAGATCGTCGGGCACGCCCTTGATAGCGGATGAGATCAGCACCATCGCATACCCGGTCTGCATCCAGATCAGGATCAGGATCAGGAAGAGATTGTTCCAGGGCTGGAGCAGCTTGGTCCAGCTTTGCGCCTGCCCCCCGAACGAGGTGACAATCGCATTCAACAGACCGACCTTGGGGTCAATATCGTAGATGAAGCCCCAGATCACGCCTGCCCCCACGAAGGAGATCGCCATAGGCAGGAAGATCAACGCCTTGGCGACGCTTTCAAAGCGGCTGCGGTCCGCCAGAATTGCGATCAGCAGCCCCAGGGCGACAATAAACACCGTGCCGATCACCATCCACAGGATGTTATTGCGGTAGGCCTCCAGCATGATGCGTTCGGTAAAAGTGGCGGCATAGTTCTTGAAGAGAGGGGTTACCCAGGCCGAGCCGTTTGCGGTACGCAGGCTCAGGTAAAGAGTCCTCAGTGTGGGGATTAGAAGATACCATCCCAGAATTGCCACCGCTGGGCCTACAAACAGAAACGGCTGCAAGCGGCTCGTCCACTCGTCGGGGAGCTGCTCCACAAGTAGATTGGATACGAAGTATAGCAGGGCCACCCCGCCCACACCCCAGACAACGGCTACAAGTGTGATCACGAGTTGGGGGGCGTTGCTATCGCGCAGGAACAGGAACCCTTGCCACAGCCCGATAAATGTGAGCACCGGGACAATCAGGGCGACAAAAATACGTCCGATACCGGCCAGCACTACAGACGGGATCGAACGGCTGACTTCCGTTCTGGCTGACAATTGGCTCCTCCTCCTGAAATGCGATTCAAATTCACTGCTAGTGTTGAAGGGAGGGATCGACGGGAGTTAATCCCTCCCTTCAACATTATCAGGAAAAACAGGAGCACGGTCAAACCGTGCTCCTGTCAAAACGTTCAGAGGGTTATTCTGCTGGCCACGCCGCGTCGATTTCCTGAAGCGCCGTGTCGAGATCGATAGTGCCGGAGACGTAGTCGGTCATGCCCTTCCAGAAGGATCCCTGTCCAACTGCCGCAGGCATCAGGTCAGAACCGTCGAAGCGAACGCTGCTTGAGTTAGCCACCTGTTCGGCGATCTGACGTTCGATATCTGTACCATACCAAGCGGTGTCAAAGTCGTTGTGCGGGGAGAATGCACCGCCCGTAGCCAGCCAGGTGCGGAGCGACTCGCCGCGGGTGAAGAAGTCAACCACCGCGCGAACTTCCGGACGGTCGTTGAACATCGCATAGATGTCGCCAGCGACCAGGAACGGACTGCCGTACTGTTCGTCGATTGCGGGGAGGTAGAACCAGTCATAGTCCACACCTGCTTCCAGCCCTTCGGGGAAGAAGCTGGTGATGAAGTTGCCTTGCTTGTGGAGCCAGCACTTGGGCGGATCATCGAACATCGGGACAGGAGCGTCACCGAAGAACGTATCGGCGATGGCCGCGCGGCCACCCAGGACGTAGTTATCCTTGAACCACAGGTCGCTCATGACCTGGGCCGCATTCTTGACCTCAGGCGAGGTAAAGGGCAGGCGGTCTTCAGGGGTCTGTGGGAACGACCAGTTGTCGTAGTTCTCCAGCGAGGTCGTCCGCAGCATGATTTCTTCCATCCAGTCGGTGGCGGGCCAGCCAGTGGCGGCGCCAGACTCGATGCCTACACACCAGGGGCTGTCGCCATCGGCGACGATCTGGTCGGAGAGGGCGATCATTTCATCCCAGGTGGTGGGGACGGTGTAGCCAGCGGCGTCGAAGGCGGCCTTCGGATACCAGACCTCGCTCTTGCCGTTGTAGCGTCCCCAGATACCAGCGGTGATGTCACCATCGGGGCCGGGCATCTGCGCCATATCGCGCCAGCCGGAATTGTAGTTCTTCTCCAGCCATGCTGGATCAAGGAACGTACTCACATCCACCACATAGCCCTCTGCTGCGAATCCACGCAGAAGTCCGGGCTGCGGGAAGTCCACGACGTCAGGGGCGGAACCACCCTGAACGGCGGCGGTGATGATGGTCTCGAATTCCTTCGTACCCGTGTACTGGATGTCGATGCCGGTTCCTTCTTCGAATGCCTTGACGGATTCGTTGAATTTGACTTCGTCTTCATCGGTGAACGGGCCGGTCATGGTGACGACCATGCCAGCATACTCGCCATTGCAGGCGGCTTCCAACTCGGCAGACATCAATTCAAACTCTGCCGGGCAGTGGTAGTCCATCATCTCTTCGGTTGCGGCCATTTCCTCGGTTGCGGCCATTTCCTCGGTCGCGGCTGGTTCTTCAGTCATTTCCTCAGTCGCAGCCGGGGGGGCTTCGGTCGTCGCGGCAGGGCTGGTGCAAGCCGCCATGAAGGCTGCCAGCAGCAGGAGCATGACGCTCAAGACAAGCATATTCTTCTTAGACATCTTGTTTCCTTTCAATTTAGAATGAATGGTACTCGCCAGTGGTTCACAGATGGGTTTCCCAGCGCGAACCTCGTACCTTTGTGTGACCATCGTTTTAAGTGTGTGTCTGTCCTCCTCCTCCTTATGAATAGATTTGCCAGCTTGCGGATGCCGTAGTTGATAAAACTCCGCTGGCAGAGAGTGAAATCCTCTAGGTTGTTTCGCGCTCTATCAGTGTGAGCTGGAAATTGACATGGTGTACCGGGCGCGAAGGGTCATTCAGGCGGGTCATGAGCAGTTCGACTGCGGCTCTGCCCGATTCATCAAGCTGCTGGCGGATCGTGGTCAGGTCGAGGTATTCGGCCATGTCCAGATCATCAAAACCGATGATGGCTACATCCTCCGGGATGCGCATCCCCAGCTTCCGTGCAATCTTGAGTACATGCATCGCCAGCGTATCTGTCGATGCGAACACGGCTGTCGGTGGGGCGGGGGAAGTCAGCATTTCTTCAATATGTCCATCTGGTTCACCGCTGGTCACCGAGATCAGTTTGACAAATTTCTCGGACAGATCGATGCTGTTCTTCTCCAACTCCCTGCGGTAGCCTCTGAGCCGCATCTCGCCTGGATGTACACAGTAATCGAGGAAGTCCGCATCGCCGATGTAGGCGAAGCGTGTGTGGCCTTTTGTCATCAAGTGGCGTGCTGCCATTGCGCCGCCCAACCGATCATCGATCTGAATACTGCTTAGAAGGTCGGATGTGCTCTCGATCAGCACTGTTTCCAGTTCACTGTTTATCAGCCGTTCGCTTGCCGCTTCATCGACGGGCATAGATACAACGATCAATCCATCCAGCCGCTTGGATGTAGGTAGCATGGCCAGGTAGCCTTCCAGCTTCTCCAGCGAATCGATCGGGTAGATCACCAGTTCATAGCGTGTATCCGCGAGCGCGCCAGCAACTCCGCGCATGCGCTGGACAAACGAGGGAAGCGTGAAGAATGGAGTCAGAACACCGATACGCCCGACAGCCTTGCGCGCTCGTGCGCTGGCTTCGGCACTCGGCGTAAACCCAAGGTGATCAATCGCAGCAAACACCCTCAAACGTTTTTCCTCATTCACCTGATGGGGTGTATTGAGTACCCTTGAAACTGTTGCTATACTCACGCCCGCCTTCTCAGCAACATCGTAAATGGTCGGAACTCGCTTATTACTAGACATTCGCCTACTATAAATGGAGCGTTGCGGATATACTTCCATGAAAGCACTTACAAAGATATCTTAGTGCAGTATCGGCAAAGTGTCAACTGGTTTTCAGGATTTTTGCCGCCCTGCTGATATCAGGCGTCCGACCTTTTGTATATTTCTGCTGTTGTCATCCGCTGCGATAAAAACCTCAAAGGGGAGAAAGCTGTTGATGAACCTCCAATTTCCCAAAGATTTCATCTGGGGCGTTTCTACCTCTGCCTATCAGATTGAAGGCGCGCATAACAAGGATGGGCGCGGCGAATCCGTGTGGGATCGTTTCTCCCATACGCCCGGCACTACGCTCAACGGAGATACAGGAGACATTGCCGCCGATCACTATCACCGCTGGCGCGACGATGTGGCTCTAATGAAGTCGCTCGGACTCAAGGCGTACCGTTTCTCGGTGGCGTGGCCTCGCATTCTCCCACAGGGGCGGGGCGCGGTGAATCAGGCGGGGTTGGACTTCTACAGCAGCCTGGTGGATGCCCTGCTCGAAGCGGACATCCAGCCATTTCTAACTCTGTATCACTGGGATTTGCCGCAGGCGCTTGAAGATGAAGGCGGGTGGCCTGTTCGCTCGACCGCAGACGCTTTTGCGGAGTACGCGGAAGTCGTAGCGCGCGCTCTGGGGGATCGCGTCAAGCACTGGATCACGCACAACGAGCCGTGGTGTTCGGCCTTTCTGGGATATGAACAGGGAGTTCATGCTCCCGGATTCAAGAATGAGTGGCCCAATGCGCTGCGCACTGCGCACCATGTGCTGCTATCGCACGGATGGGCGGTGCAGGCGATCCGCGCTCACAGCCCTGGCGCGGAAGTCGGCGCGGCGTTGAACCACGAACCCGCCGAGCCAGCCTCGGTCAGCGGCACGGATTATCAGGCGGCGCGACGGTACAACGGCTACTATTCGCGCTGGTTCCTTGATCCGATCTATGGTCGCCACTATCCGGCGGATATGGTCGCGTGGTATACGGATCAGGGCCACCTGCCGAACGGGCTGGACTACGTGCAGCCGGGCGATATGGACATCATTG
>JAHEME010000634.1 GCA_024643825.1 Chloroflexota bacterium
ATTTCATCTGATGATGTAGAAAAAGGAGTCTGGTCGCCTGCGCTCGAACCAGTATGGTCGAAGAACTACGTCAAACGACTAGAAGATCAGGCCAAGAAGACCCTCATGATCTGGCCGTACCACACGATGATCGGAACTCCGGGCCACGCTATCACACCCGCCCTGTACGAGGCGATCACCTTCCATGCAGCAGCACGTGACAGTTCGCCTGTCTTCATTGCGAAGGGATCGATTCCTAAGACAGAGCATTATTCTATCCTTGAGCCAGAAGTCAAAGTTCCAGAGGTTCCTCTAGGAGGAATCAACCAGCCTCTGATCGACCTCATTGCAAGCTATGATTCGATCTATGTTGCGGGCCAGGCGAAGAGTCATTGTGTTCTGGAAACGATGACTTCCCTTGTTCGATATTTTGAGTTCAAGCAGCCAGAATTCATCAAACACTGGCATTTACTGGAAGATTGCACATCTTCAGTAGCCCATCCAGAGATCGATTTCGAGGCACTTGCCGATAAACAATTGACCGCATTTGAAGCACTGGGCCTCGCCCGCGTTCGCTCGCAGGAAGAAATCCACTCATAGGTGTTCTTTGTTGCTTCTGTTAGGACTTGTGATGGTTCCATGCTATAAATTGCATGCAACCCAATATCTTGATGAACATCGTTCAGCAAAGGCGACCACTGGAGGAACCTAGCATTATGGCGAAGAAATCTATCGCTCTTATCACCGACAGCACCTGCAATATCCCCCCTGAACTTGTGGAAAAATACAGCATCTACGTAGTCTTGCAGCACCTAATTTGGGGGACAGAGGATCTACTTGATCTTAAGGATATTACTCCCAGCGATTTCTACGAGCGCTTGATGCGTGACCCCATCCATCCCAAAACATCGCAACCGCCAGCCTCAGAATTTGCTCAGATGATCAATCAAGCAAAGGCGGATGGGGCCGAAGAAGTCGTCATCCTCACGGTCAGCGGGCCGCTGAGTGGTACACGAGCCTCTGCGGAACAGGCAAAAGAGCTTGTTGATATTCCAATCTACGTTCACGATTCACGCTCCGTCGGTATGGGTCTGGGATGGCAAGTGATCGCTGCGGCGCGTGCCCGTGAAGCGGATGGAGATGCTCAGGCGATGTTGCAGGCCGCTGAAAAAGCGCGCACCCATACGGCGATGATCCTCGCGGTAGACACGCTTGACTTTCTACATAAAGGCGGGCGTATTGGTGGAGCCGCAAAGCTTATTGGATCGATGATTAATCTCAAACCACAGCTCATTGTCAACCGGGATACTGGGCTTGTCGAGTCAGGGGAGCGCACGCGAACCCGCAAGAAATCTATCCAGAGCATGTGGGATGCCTACTTCGGCGCAATGGACACCTCAAAGCCGATGTACATTGGCGTCCACCATGCAGCCGCCCCACAAGAGGCCAAAGAACTCATGGAGCGCATCCGGAATGAGCATTCTCCAAAAGAACTCTGGCTGACGGAGCTAACACCCGTGCTGGGCACGCACGGAGGCCCCGGAACTCTGGCTATGACTGGCTACTACGATCCCGATTGACTCTGGCGGAGCACAACATGTCACTTCTTACAACTCAAGATGTGCAAGAGGCCCTGGCGCTGCTGGGAATTGACACTCAGATTCACACATTCGAAGAGTCTACAGCAACCGCTCCGGAAGCAGCCGCCGCGATTGGAACGGAACTGGGTAGTATCGTCAAAAGTCTGTGCTTTGTAATCGAAGGTTCTCCAATAGTGATACTAACAGCCGGTGATCAGCGAGTCGATGATCGGAAGCTAGGGGCGATCTATGGGGTAAGCCGCAAGAAGGTCAAGATTGCAGACTCTGACACAACCGTGCGTGAAACTGGCTATTTGCCAGGTGGCGTGCCGCCTGTCGGACATCGTACGGCTATCCCGGTACTGATCGATAGCACGCTTCAACGGTATGAAACGGTATACGCAGCAGCAGGTTCGGCAAACGCAATCTTTCCAGTTGATCTGAGCACACTGATCACTGTTACGCAAGGAAAAGTTGTGGATATCGCCAAGGAAATAGACCGAGATGTTTGACGAACCTGCCCATTCGGTTTCGCTGGCCCATGATTTGGTTTAGAATAAGAACATGTATCAGAATTCAATGGCTGCAAGGCTATTATTGCAAGGGAGAGCAATCAAATGAAAACTCATAATGCTACGTGGCTCAGGTCAATCGGAACCATTGCAGCCGTGATTCTGGGACCGGCGTTGTTAGCGGCATGCAATCTTGGTGCGCCCCCTCCCAACCCTCAACCACTGGCAACTACTCCTCCGCAGATTGTCGTTCCGCAGGACGTGGCAACCACGCCAGCTACCACAGAGCAACCAGTTGTGATTCCAACTACGCCTGCTCCTACGGCTGAATTGTTGCCCTCTGAAAAGCTAGGCCCGATCACCATCGACGGAACAGCCCACAGAACAACGGAGCCTGTCACCGTAAAGATTGTTCGTGGAAAGTCAGTCTCGAATGTAAGTTGTTCATGGGCGCATCAGGACTCTGGACGTACAGGCGCGTTAGCCACGCCTACTTCTGCGCCGATTGACGAAAATACATTTCAGGACACCTACACATTCACGCCTGATGCGGCTGGGACATACTCAGTGAACTGCACCGGGGTAGCTACGACAGTCAGTGGGCAGCGCCCCGTGAGTGATACTGG
>JAHEME010000066.1 GCA_024643825.1 Chloroflexota bacterium
TCCCGATATTGAACAATTGATGACCGTCGTTGACTGGACAACGCTGATGTTCTTCATCGCGCTATTTATGGTGGTAGGGGCGATTCAGGAAGTTGGTTTGATCGATGTGATTGCAATGGGCATTGGGCAATTCGTTGGCGACCGCCCCTTCGTTGCACTGGTGGTGATCGTATGGGTATCTGCGCTGGGTTCGGGGCTGGTGGAGAACATCCCGTTTGCGGCTGCCATGCTACCTGTTGTACGGTATCTGGCAAGAGCGATCCCCGGAGCCAACGCTGCTACGATGTTCTATGGGCTTTCTATTGGGGCAGGGATGGGCGGCAACAGTTCGCTAATCGGTTCTTCCCCAAATCTGGTCACTGCGGGCATCGCGGAACGCGCAGGCTTCCCGATCCGATTTATCGATTTTCTAGTTGTGGGGCTGCCTGCGACTGTTATCACAGTAGCACTGGGCTTGCTCTGGTTGCTGGTACATTTCTAGGGAGCAATGATGGGAAAGATACTGTGCTCAACACGCGGTGGGGATGCCAGCATTCGCACCCAAAAAGCAGCGATAGACCTGGCACTCTCCACCGGGGACGATCTTATTTTTTTCATTGCCTTTGACATGGAATTTCTAGCCGAGGCCGATTTTAACCTGCGGTCAGATGTAGTTTCTGAAGAGGTAGATAAGATGTGCGATTTCCTGATGCTGATGGCTATCGAACGGGCTGAGGCCAAAGGCAAGGAAGCCACCTGTCTTGTCCGTCAGGGGGCATTTGTTAAGGAGATCGAGAAGGTGGTGCGTGAGGAAGGGATCACGCTGGCGATTCTAGGACGACCCGAAGGGCATGCCAGTCGATTCGCGTTGCATCAGCTAGAAGAGTTGGCTGAACAGCTTGAAGCTGATACGGGAGTGCCGTTTCGGATTTTGCCCGAAGAATAACGAGGTTGGTATGCCTCTCCGAATCAAAGATGTTTCGCTCTTCACAGTGCGCGATGTGGCGGCTCGGCTGGGGTTGGCCGATGGCACGGTACGCAAATATCTGCGCGTAGGGAAGATGGCAGGGAAGAAACACGCGGGAGCCTGGCACGTTACCGAAGAGAGCTTCCGAACATTCCTCCAGAATAAAGGGGACGATTTACGCCCGGAAGATGTACCTCAACTGGTTATTCAGATACCGGTTCATGAGGACGACGATCCCGCACCCGTCAGGAATGAAGCCACCCATCATGAGGCTAATCAGCCCGGTGCGGATGTGGATGAGTTGACATGGCTGATCATGGAGGCCAAGCGGCTCAAAGAAAAGGCCCATCGTTTAGAAGAACTCTACATCAAATCTAATCCTTCTGAATCCACAGAATAAGCTGCCGAGAATCACCTATGGAACTCATTGAAGTCCGCCATAATCGTGCTGGTGATGTTCGTGATTTCCTTCTCCTCCCGTTCTCGCTGTACAAGACTGTGCCGCAGTGGGTTCCCCCCCTCATGCAAGGCGAGCGAGCACGGATCAAACCCAACTTCCCCTACTATGAACACTCGGAAGCCGCCTTCTTCCTGGTGCGAGATTCTACTGGACAGGCTGTAGGGCGGATTGCGGTGCAGAACAATCGACCGTTCAATGCGTATCGAAGCCGCAGCGATGCCCTGCTGTATCTGTATGAGTCAATTGACGACGATGCGGTAGCAGAAACCCTGTTCGGGGCAGCCTCGGAGTGGGCCAAAGCTCGCGGGCTAACTCGACTAGTGGGGCCAAAGGGCTTTCTCGTTGGGGATGGGTTAGGTCTGCTGGTGGAGGGTTTTGAGCATCGACCCGCGCTGGGGATTCCCTACAATTTTCCGTACTATGTTCGCCAGTGGGAAGAAGTCGGTGGCTTTACGAAAGAAGTGGATTACCTCTCCGGGCATGTTTCTCGCAAAGGATTTCACTATCCCCCCCAAATGCGGGAGCTTGCCAATAAAATCCGCGAACGTCGCGGGTTTCATGTGCCGGTGTTCAAGAGCAACCGGGAGATTCGCCGCCACCTACCATCCCTGCAACAAGCCTACAACAGTGCGTTCGCCAACCTATGGTCGTATACACCGATCCCCGATCACGAGCTTGAGGCGGTGTTCGACCGGATTTTTCTGGTGGCGGAGCCGCACATGATCAAGCTGATCTTCAAGGGAGATCAGGTGATTGGGTTTCAGTTTGCATACCCGGACATCAGCGCCGCGATTCAGCGGCAACGAGGCGAGATGTGGCCACTGGGCTGGACCGATTTTCTGGCAGAGAAGAAGCGGACGAAATGGGTCAATGTGAATGGGAACGCGATCCTGCCACAGTATCAGGGACTAGGCGCGAATGCCATCCTCTATGACGAGATGGCGAAGACAATCCTTGATTCATCGCGGTATGATTACGCCGATCTGGTGCAGGTGCAGGATACCAATATCAAGATGTTGAGCGATATGCAGGCCGTCGTGCCTATGAATATCGTGAAACGGCATCGAATCTATCAGAAAGCGTGTTGAGGCAGCGTTCCCCTGGCTGCCTCAACACGGCACTTCATCCAATAGGCCATCCTCTTCGGTACAGCAACGTCATTTATGCGCGTGCAGCCTCAATCGCAGCACGGATCTGATCAAAGTGAAGCTGGGGATGGAATGCTCCCTGAAGCATGCCCTGGCCCAGCCGAGAATACGTTGGCTTATAGGAGACGAATTCGTCGGGGAATTCCCTGACCATGACGACAGTCTCTCTCTGCGCGCGGGCTAATTCTGCGCGCACATCCTTGAGCGTAGGATTCACAGCGAGAAAAGCCTTGATGCGTGCAGGTAGATTCTTCAAGGTTGCGATTGTCTCGTCATCTGAAAGCAAGGTTCCGATGTAGTACTGGGTGTCACGCTCGCCAAGCGTCAGATGGACGATGACTTCTTTGGCGCTCCACTCGCCTTCGGCAGGCGGCTTCGAGGCTTCTTCCTCGCTGACTCCTTCCAGAAGATCATCGAGTTCCTGCATGACCTGCGCGTACATTTTCTCGATTTCAGATGCGAGATCGACAGCGGCAGGGGGCACTTCTGGCAGCCAGCGCCCGGACAGAGTCATATCCGCTGATTGAAGTTTGCCACCGCGATAGAATCCGACCGTAACGGCATCCCCTGCGTATTTGCTCTCGATAGCTTTGGCGAAATCATTGCCTGTGTTGATCGCTGTCTCGCCCATTTTGACGATCACATCATCTTTTTGGAGACCTGCATCCTTGGCCCCCATGCCGTCGATCACATCGCCCAACCGGATGCCTTTGTTCTCTGGCAAGCCGAGTCGTTTGGCAACGGCATCATCCATGAAATCGACCAGGATGCCGAGCATAGGACGCCGTGTTACTCGCAGATCAAGACCCTCTTCGAGCACCGACTGCAAGTTCTCCAGACCGGTTTCCCAGTCCTTCGTGATCTGATCCAATCTGTCCTGGAAATCTTCGCCTGCATCCATCCCCGCATGGGTAACGGTCACGGTGGTGACTTCTCCCTGAGACTCGATATCGACCTGCACCTGCGCGATTTCGGGTTCCCCTACCCCCTGCCATGTAAAGATCACCTGCTTGCCTTTGTCGAGCTTCTCAAATACCCCACTAGCTGCATAGCCAGAGTTCCAGGCCAACAGAATCTTGCCACCTTCCCGATTCTGTGTGTAGGCACTATCACTGAGCCATTCCCGGAAACCAACGTCACGTGTGAATGCCTTGTATACGGCCTCTGAAGAGGCCTTGACCTTGCGGCTTACCCGAACTGCTTGCATTTCACTCACCATCTTCGATGCTCCTTCGCGCTAAGGTCCCTTTACCGGATTCAATCTGGGAAAAACTGCCGCATAAGAGACGAGCCATGACCGGTTCATGCTCGCTCAAGTATGTGGTCAATCTCTTGCATCTGTGCCGGGATAAGCGGGCCATAGTCCATCGCGCCCGCATTCTCTTCGATTTGCCGGACGGTTCGTGCGCCGGGGATCGGAACTGTGCGCTCGCTACGTGCCCATATCCAGCCCAGTGCGCCCTGCGCTAAGGTACGTCCACCCTGGGCAAGTACATCACGGAGCGCTTCCACCTGCTGAAGGCGCATCTGACCGCGCCCTGTGCTGAAGTCCCAGCCATTACGCACATCATCCTCAGGAAAGGTTGACTCTGCATCAAACTTCCCGGTCAGGATGCCACGAAAAAGGGCCGTCTTGTTGATACTCGTCAGGTTGTGCTCGTCGATGAGGGTTAGCATTTCAGGTGCATCAAGGATCACATTCAGGTCATGTTGAATGGAGACACAGTGTTCGCCTTGCGCGAAGACAGCGGCACGATTCACGTCGTCGGTGCTCCAACCATAGGCGCGAATTTTCCCTTCCTTCACCAGTTCTTCGAGCACATCCCGTACCGCAACAGCTTCGACAGGATCATAGCCCCCTGCGTGAAGCTGATAAATATCGATGTACTCTGTATTCAACCGCCGAAGGCTGTTCTCACAGTCCTGGCGCATATTGGCGAGTATCTGAGAGTCATCAACTCGCATTTCGCGGGTGCTCTCGTCAATGAGATGACCGAACTTGGTGGCAATGATTACGCTATCGCGCCGTTCGGATACAGCCTGGCCCAGAATGCGTTCGCTATGCCCGCAGCCGTAATTCGCAGCGGTATCAAACAATGTGACACCGAGATCGATAGCACGGTGGATAGTGCGGAGAGATTCTGCATCGTCCACCTGACCCCACCCTGCTGGCCCACGTTCGCCATCATCATCTGTCATCCACCAGGGGCCACCAATAGCCCAACAGCCCATTCCCATCGGGCTGACTTCGATTCCACTCCTGCCCAGCATACGCTTTTTCATCTGGATTCCTTTCTCTTGGCCCCAGCACAGGCAATGCAAAGCCACCCTGCCGCGGAATGTGGTTTCCCCATTCCGTGCAGCAAATTCTCTGCTCGATTGAACCTACTGTTATGCGCTTATCTGCGAAAGGTAGAACAGCAAAACAAGTTACTGATCACCACTCTCCGTGGCGTTGAGAAATTCCCCCAGAAGATCACATGTAGCCATCACACCTTCTGATCGACTCTGGTAGGCTTTCTCTTTACCCTCGCCAACGATCACATATACCAATCCAGCAGCCCTCAGAATATGGAGATGATGAATCACCGTTGGAGCACGAAGCCGCAGCCTGCGGGCAAGCTGTGTAGGTGTAAGCGGTTCGGAAGTCAGGTAACGGAGAATGCGAAGGCGGGTTGGATCGGAAAGGGCTTTCAACGCATTGATCAGGGAATCGGGTATGATTTCACCAGGGATCAGAGAGGCATCTTTCGGTCGCGCCCCGAATAGAAGCAGCTCTTTATCTCCCGCCCTCATATCCCCGAAAAAAACGAAGGGGGAACCCCAGTAGGAGGGAGCCAGAATCAACTCCTCAACCTGGGGCAGCGATTGAAAGCGAAGACCCTGCGAAAGCGTTTCCATCAGTTCTTGTACAGAAACCTTTTCCGCCAGCGCCTGAGCATTCTCCAGTTCTGATTCCAGCACAGGCCGAATGCGACGTTCTTCTTCGGCGAAGAATACTTCCTGATACGCATAAAGGGCATTTACCAGCTTTTCTCCAAACTCACCTGGCTGTGACCACCATCTCAAATTCCCGTCAAGGTATTTATCGGCGATTGATTTCTTGCCCCAATGGGCGTGAAGTTCCGAACGTAATAGTTCACGATCATCTTCATCCCATGATCCCTGCCGGGATATTTTGTCTAACATCTCGACTGTTTTTTCGCCGAGTTCTTCCAGCGGCATTAACGTGGGCAGGCGGCGGCTACTGGGGATCTCTTCGAGCATTTCCAGGGCAGTAACGCTATCTTTTGGCGCTGGTAACGTATACACCCACCCGATGGGAGGCCCAGGCAAGGCTGATTCCGTGACATCCTCAAGGAACTCACGTTCTGCTGCGGGAAGGCGGGATCGCATTCCGGCTGCCCAGGCTGCTCTAACTCCAAAATCGGATGGATGATGGAGTATATGCAGGCTTACGAAAAAATCGTATGCTGTTCCCATATCCCAGGTTATGCGCGGTACACTCATACCTCTTCTCCTACCGTTGGCGTTGATCTACGTCTCATCACTGTAGCCCGCTATGAAACGTGAGGCAACTAACCTTTGATGTCAGTTGCCTCGATTTTCTTATGCTGCACCAGCGGCACGTCCCGTAAGAGTGGACACATCACATCCACATTCAAGCTGCTTGCCCATCGTTACAAGTCGCCCCCCTACACCACGAAGGATTCGCCCTGTACGCTGGGCTAACCAGGTTCGGCGAATTGGCTGACGCTCCTGGAGTTCTCGCTTCATTTGAGTGATCTTGACTGCATGCAGGTGACGATTGCTGCGATCTTTACTAAGAGATACCCATGCATCGAACTGATTCATCCCGTCCATTGTTGATCTCTCCTTCCACCCACCACGCTAACAACACCAGAGATTTCGCTAGATAAATATCGAGTAGATATTTATCTAATAAGATAATAGTCTAATCACAATAGAAAGTCAAGCTTTTTGGGGAAAAGGCTTCCCGATTCAGCACAAACTGTTATTTATGAGGAATCCGAGCGTAGAATTCGTGAAGGGCGCTATATACCACTGGATGCCTAATCATGCCGAGGTGATCCGAATGGGGGACGACGAGGAACTCCGCGCCCGGCATTACCCCGTACAGTTGGAGACAGTCTTCCACATCGTTGAACTCATCCCGATCCGCACAGATGATCAGTGATGGTTGTGTCACTGAACCAAAAGCCTCCACCGGAGAATCCCACCCCACGCCAATGCCTGTCTCAGGATCAAACACCTCTCGAACCTTCCCCTGACGCTGGTCGGGTGGCCCTACAATGGAGCTTATGCGTTCGGCGGAGGCGTGGCGATAGTTCGTACCCAGGAGTACCAGCGACAGGAACATCTCCGGCTGGCGTTTTGCCGCATACAACAGCACACCGCCCCCCATGCTGTAGCCAAATCCATGCACCGGGCCGCGCCCCAGTACATAGAGAAACTCCAATAGATCATCGACCAATCTGGTAAGATGGAGGTCTGACGCTGGATTTGCCGTCTGCCCATGCCCTCGCTGATCCGGGGTGATTACGTTGAAACCCTGCTTCTTCAGATCATCGGCTATCCAACCCATGAGAATTCCATTGGCGGTGGCGGCATGCAAGGCAACTAATGGCGGCCCTTCTCCTCGTTCGGAGTAGTGCATCTTGAGGTCGCTGACGCTGAGACCGGGCATTCTCTTCCCCTTTCTGGAAAGCACATTCCAGGCTGAGTCTAACGGCTCTGTCTGATCTGGGCGAGTGTAAACCCGGTTCTATTGAGTCGACAATCCTGTCTGCTTCGATTACCATTCTGGCGTGCCCACTCAACAAACCTTCCAACGCCGCAAACTTGCCCTCGAGTTTCTGCTGATCCTGCTCTTGTGGCAAGGCATGCCTGCTCATGCGCAGGAAATCCCTTCTACTTCCCCAACCTCTGAGAGAGTTACCGAAATCGCGAGGCTTGGCGGCGTGATACGGGATTCAGTTCCGCGAGCCGATGGGAAGATTCTCGCCGCAGAGGGGAGCACGCTGGTTCTCTTCGACAGTGGATTCGGAACGCCCGATCTTCTGGCGCACGCCGATTTACAACACGGGGAGATTCTGGATTTAGCCAGGGCAACATCCTATGTTCTTGTACTGGCAGAAGACGGTCTGCTGGTACTCCCAGATTCGGGCGACCACATCCCTGATCCGGTTGGATTTTCTCCTCACAGCGGGCAATCGATGGATGTGGTTGGTGAGATCATCGCCATCGCTTCTCAGCAGGCTGGATTGCATCTGCTCCGACTGGAAGGAAGCGGAGCCATAACCCTCCTCTCATCGATGGCACTCTCTGCCCCTGACGGCACTCAGTCTTCCGCCGAGAATGTTTCCCTGTCAGGAGATGGTCAACGAGCCTATGTTGCTACAGGCCCATCAGGGGTGATCGTGGTGAACATCACTGACCCGACATCCCCAGTAGTTGTCGGCCCGCTGCCAGGGATCAGTGCTGGAGAAGCGGTCATCAGCGTCGGGCCTCTGCTGGCGGTCGGGAGCAAAGGGACGCTTCAACTCGTCGATCCTGCACCAGGCGCGAGCACGGTCGGCGTCTTTGATGCTCTCAGCAACGGGCGACGGATTGTGATTCAAGATGATTACGCCTATATCGCGGATGCCTCCGACGGGTTGAAAATCTTCTGGCTGACTGCCCCGGATCGCCCGGTGCAAATTTATGGCGAATCAGCACATCCTGTAGCAGACCTACAGGTCGTGGGAAATCTATTGTATGCCGTAGGTTCGGATGGACTGCGTATCCTTGATGTCGGCAATCGCTACCACCCTTTGGAACTCAGTAGAACCGCCCTCGCTGGCAGTCCGCGTGACATCGAACTAAGTGACGAACGAGCCTTCGTATCGCTGGGTGATCAGGGCCTGGCAATCATCAACCTGACCAATCTTTCCGCACCACAGGTTACGGCACGAATTCCCCTGGATGGGTCCGCGAATGCGGCGCTATTTGATGAGGGGACACTTTATGTAGCGGCTGGTGAGGCCGGAATCACGATCATTAACGCAGCTACCTCAGGAGCCGAGAGTATTCAGACAACGCTGGCAACCCCCGGCGCAGCGCTTGATCTTGCCCGACGAGGGAATGCCCTGCTTGTAGCTGCCGGGGATGCGGGTATTCTGAGCTTCGATGTAACTTACCCGCAGACTCCGGCACTGATCGGGGCGCTGACTCTTGACCCGATCTCCAGTGCCCCCAACGAATCGATGCACCGGGCAGAAGCGATCACGATCAGCGGCAAGCGGGCTTACGTTAGTGAAGGTTCCAGCTTCCTTGTGGTGGACATCAGCTTCCCAGATCGATTGGGGCGACTCACCCGGATTGAAACGGAGAGTTCTTCCATTGGGGTAAGTAGCGTCTATCTTTATTCTGCCAGCGGGAGCCAGATCGCGATTTACGATGCACGCGCTACAGCGGAACCCATCTACCTCCGAACCTATCATGGGCTATCGCACATAGCGAAACTCTCCGCTCAGGGGGATCGCATCTATGCCACCAGCACAGGGTCAGGGCCAGATGTGGTGGCGATCAGTTTGCTGACCCCTGATTTTCCCGTAGAACTCGATAACGTTGGAGAGGTTGGATATACGTGGCGAGCCACGCCAAACAGGGACGATGTATGGGTGGCGGCTGGTTTTAGAGGGCTGCGCCGCTACCAGGTCAGTGAAGGAGGGGCATTCACATTTACGGGTTCATATACGCCTATCAACCAATCAGCAGCACTTGCCATTGACGGAAGTTCGCTGGTGGCAGGGGGGGAAGATGGCTGGGCCTTGCTCGACACAGCAAGCGAGGAAGCGGAAGTGCTCGGTCAATCACCTGATCAGGTTGCAGTCAACAGCGTGGCTATTGATGGGAATATGGTTGCTGCTGCCCAGGGAGAAAGCGGAATCGCGCTGTACGAACGGAGTGAGACGGGCTTCGCGATCGTCGCCCATCAGAAGACGCATGGCCCTGCGGCGGCAGTAACGCTTGATACACAGTATGTATACGCGGCTGATGCAGGGGGACTCTCCGTCTTTGACCGCCGTTATTTGCTACCGATTGTACGGGTCAGCACACCATCCCCCGCTACAGGTCTTGCAGTGCGAGGATCGACAGCTTATCTCAGCCTGTTTGATGGATCGGTGGCGGTGATCGATCTCGGAGACCCGATGGGCAGTCTGACGCTGCGACGCTCCGTCTCAACCCAACGCCCGACCTCCCTCATTCGTGATGGTGATGGGCGCATTTATGGGATTGCCGATAACCTGATCTCTCGATTCGCAATCCAGAATCTGGATCTGTTTGGAGTCATTGAGGATAGCACGCTGCCTATCTTTGCCAGCGATGGCTT
>JAHEME010000635.1:0-2182 GCA_024643825.1 Chloroflexota bacterium
AGGCTGCCTTTATTGCAAGGATGACACGCTCCGCACTGCTCGAGGTGATGGCTCAGGACTTTGTCAGAACAGCTCGGGCAAAGGGACTTAGGAACAGGAGTGTTCTCTATAAGCACGCACTTAGGAACGCGCTCCTTCCTGTGGTGACCGTTATGGGCCTTAATATGGGACAACTCCTGGCAGGGAGTGTGATTGCGGAGACCGTCTTCACCCGTCCAGGCGTTGGCAAGCTCCTCATGGACTCGATCACTGCGAGAGACTACATACAAATTCAGGCAACCGTGATATTCATAGCGTTCTGCTATGTAGTTACTAACCTGATTGTTGACTTGTCATACGCTTTGCTAGACCCAAGGATCAGGTACTAAGCCCGAAAGGTGGTCTCACTATGTCGAATGAGCTTCGAAGAAGGAGAAACAGAGCTCACTTGATACGCACACACTGGGCTGGTATTGTCGGTCTGCTCATCCTGAGCACGCTAGTATTGGTGGCAGTGCTCGCCCGCTGGATATCACCCTATGATCCTCTATACGATACGAACATGGCCATAAGATACCAAGGGCCATCGGCGGCTCACTTGTTTGGGACGGATCAGTTGGGTCGGGATAGCCTTAGCCGAGTCATCTGGGGCGCACGGGTCTCACTGCTGATCGGGTTTGCAGCTGTCGCGCTAGGCGGTGTCCTTGGGACTGCTGCCGGATTGGTTTCCGGATATCGTGGTGGAGTGTTCGACATCGTTGTCATGCGGTTTGTGGACATCCTCCTGTCTTTCCCGTTCATTCTCCTTGCTATATTGCTCGCGGCGTTTTTCAAGCCGGGCCTGATAACCATGGCAGTGGCCGTCGGCGTAGCAATCTCGCCCAGGTTCTGTCGGATTTCGCGAGCGTCGACATTGTCCGAGACAGCTCGCGACTACGTCCTTGCTGCTCGAGCACTGGGCGTCTCAGACACTCGGACATGTTTCAGGCATGTGTTACCTAACATTCTGGCACCACTGCTAGTAACTGCTACCTACCAGATGGCGACCGCGATCCTGACCGAATCTAGCCTAAGCTTCCTCGGTCTTGGAGTCCCTCCACCTGCAGCCACGTGGGGCACAATGATCGAATCGGGCCGGGCTGTGTTGAGGAGTACGCCATGGCTTATTCTATTCCCGGCCATGGCCATTTTCCTCACCGTCTTTGGATTCAACCTCCTAGGTGATGGGCTAAGAGACTACCTTGATCCTCGACTCAGAGGAGTGCTGTGATGCAGGCCGGCGCATTTCTAGCTACCAATACGAAAGGGGATGGAGATCATGAACTCTGAGATACTGCTAGGACTTGGCGAAGCGATCGACAGAATCACAACCGCCGATATCGGCGCCAGAGGGGTGGTTGGCCCGCTATATGCCGCGGCCCGGAGGTGAGCTGGGAGTCCTTTGGCCTTGCGGGCAGCTCAGTTGCTGGTCGACAGGGTGAAAATCGGGAGTTTCGCGATCATAGCCACCGGCTGGACCAATCGTCCTCAGATTTCTCCTTTGGTTGCGGAGAATGACGGGCCTGTTGGCGCAGCAACTCTCGCTAGAGCCTTGAGCATAGGTCTTAAGGTGGCGCCACTCATTCTGATAGAGGAGCAACTGGTTGGGCCGATGAAAGCCGTCGCCAACGCCGCGGGTTTGTGCGTACTGCCTCGGAAGGAAGTTGAGAACTCTCACAAGTACGCACCTTTTCCCATCGCCTGTACTGCAGTCGAATCGTTCCCTGTTGAACCTGAGAGTGCAGAAAGAGCAGCCGCCAGGCTTGTAGCAGAGACGGAAGCCCAAGCGTTCATTGCAATAGAACGAGGGAGCAGTAGTGAGCGAGGGCAGATCCACATGAGTAGTGGCCGATCGACCACGGCGTTTTCCGCCAAAACCGATTTGGTCCTCGACCAGATAAAAGCAAGCGGTGGGGTAACAATAGGCATTGGCGACGGGGGCAATGAACTCGGCATGGGCAACATCCGCGACGAGATCATGGAGCTAATGCCCGGGTTTCGCATGTGCATCTGTGGTTGCGAATCCGGCATAGTGCCGATCAGAACCGTCGACTTGCTCGTCCTGGCAACCGTGTCCAATTGGGGTGCGTATGCAATCGAGGCCGCTTTAGCGGGCTTGCTCGGTAAAGTCGACATCATGCACGACGACTCGGTGGAGCACTCG
>JAHEME010000635.1:2201-2696 GCA_024643825.1 Chloroflexota bacterium
AAGGGGCTGCACAGGCTGGTCTGATCGATGGCATGAGCGGCATCTGTGCCTCCTCCGTAGACGGGCTGTCCGAGGAAGCGAACCGCTCCATCGTGCAACTGCTAAGGGCATCAGTGGCAGCACATTTGCAGAAACAGTGATCCAACAGACAAACCCGTTGGCGATTGCGCCGATCAGATGTCAATTGGCGGCGATCGGATCTTCTTGAATGGAGATAATTAGCTTCTGCTGGGACGGAGGTAACGCAATTCAATGCCTGTTCCTTACCTAGCCGAACGCCTGGCCGAGTTCGTGGTCGGTACGCACTTGGAAGACCTGCCTCCAGATACTGTGGAGGAAGCCCGCAGGAGAGTGGTAGACTATCTGGGAGTTGCCATCTGCGGGTCAGCGAGAGGTGAGCTATCCCGGATGGCTCTAGCCGTGGTGCGTGCTATGCAAGGCTGTCCCGAGTGTCAACTTGTCTCTGTAGGTGAGAAAGCACCTGCCGCCTGGGCA
>JAHEME010000067.1 GCA_024643825.1 Chloroflexota bacterium
CCGCAACGAATCTTGCCTCTGGGGGCTGATCGGCACTGGTTGTCAAGAGGATCATAAGGACAGGCGCACCACATGCGACATGGCAATTCGTCAGAATTTCACCATCGGGAGAGATGATGGTTCCAGAACCAAACCACAATGGCTCCAAGGAATTCCCGTTCGGCTGGAGCGCCACTATCTCCACTGAGGCGCGCGAAATCTGGTCAATCTGGTCAGGGCTTAGTTCAGTAGACTGTGTGCCTGGTACATTTCCGCCAGACGGCGTCGAAGCAGATAGTTCCGGCTGCGTTGCTACGGGCTGCAGCGGCGGAGCAGATGTCGCACCTGTACATACACAGGCAGCAGCAGCCACTGCAAGAATCGAGGCCGCAAGCGGTAGAGGTCTGGTTACTCTTGCACGAGATGGCAAGCTATTCATTCTGTATTACTCCGCATTCGTAAACTGTAGGGAACGCAGCAGTCGTTCAAACGATTGTATTTCCAGATCGTACGAGCCATGTTCAGCCTCATATCGCAAGATCGTAATCTGGCGCTGACTCATTACGTAGATTTCAGTTACTCTCACGACTGCCGGGCCACTGGCAGTAAGCGTGGAATATTCGTAATCCTTGCGAATAGCGGGAAGCCCGCTCACCGTAAGATCGGAATTATCTTCCAAAACGGTGTAATAGGTTAACGTTTGGCTTCGCACCGCCGAACGTTGGGCAGCAAATAGGTCGAGGGCAGTCCCTTCTGCCACCTTTTGTGATTCCACTGTCAGAGTTGGCTTGAATACTCCGAGAGTAGAAAGATCGCGCACTGAGAACAATCCAGTCTCCCCGGACTGTTGCGCCCATCTTGCCGGATATTGAAATACAACGGGCATGTCTCCTTGATAACGCACAACTGCCGAACGCGCCCAGAGACCGGCACCCAGCCCAACCAGTACCGCAATAGCAACTGCTGCTAGGAGCAGGATGTCATAGCGTACAGCAATATCCCAGGGCATATCCATCGCCCGTGCATGGCTCTGCATAGACACGGTTGAAAGGTCTCCTGATGCTCGGCGAAGAGCAAGTCGGAAAACATAGAAAAGGACACTTCCAACGATAACGGCCAAAATGACCGCAGCCAGAAGATCGTACCATGGATTGTAGGCAAATTGACTCGCAAGTTCGTTTTGCGCACCCTGATACAATCCGTTAATAACTGTAACAAGGCCAAGCCCCATTGCCATCCAGCTTAGTTTCTTCCCATCGATCTTTACGCGCCCGATGTAGTATCCGCTCACCGCGCCAAGCGCACCATGGACAAGAACATTATCGACCGCTCGAATGGCCCCTGCGAGAGGGAGAACTCCCCCTGCTCGGAGGACATAGGCCAGGGTAAGTATTGTCGCAAAGCCAAGGCCTGATGCAAGCCCATACACGATCCCATCGGGATGGCGATCAAACTCGTCAGTCCCTAGCACTACATACCGAACCATCGCTACCTTTAGCGTTTCCTGTACAAGCGCCACACTCAGAGTAAGCAGAACAACGCGAACAATCGGGTTTGGAAACTGTGCAAGGGTCGATGATGTAACCTGTGCTCCAAAGGGCACAGCAATTGCGGCTGCGGCAAGGGCACCAAAACCAAACATGCGAGCCACAAGACGTTTTGGTTCAGGCTCGGCCCGATCCTGTCGGTAAAAGAACGCCATCCATAGAAGAGCGGGAATAAGTGCCAAGAAAAGGCCAAGAAGGATCAATCCAAAGCGGCTGCCAGGACGAGGTATCAGTGCACTGATACCTACAAAAACGGCAAACGCCACAAAGGTGATTAGACTGGATATCCATATACTGCGCCGCAGCGATGGATCACTATTCACGGTCAATGTCTCCTCCAGAAAGGGGTTCCGCATTGTGACAATCAGATTGACCGGAAGCGTACACCCGATACAGCGCACTAGCAACTATGAATCAAAGCTCTTGCGACGTCTTAGGTGGTTTCGTATACTCGATAAGTCGCGCCGAATTTTGAGGATGCCATGCTTCTTGAATCCCTCTGGTACAAATTCATGCTCGTTTTGGTCTGCCTTGCTGCCGGATTAAGTGGGTGTCAGGCAAAAGAAAGCATCCCACCTGGAGTTCCGCTTCCAACTATACCTGCGATTGAGCCATCGCAGGCTAGTGCTCCCACGACAGACGCACCCATTGTAACCCTCGAAGCACCCCCTGTAAGCACGGAAACACTCACACCGACAGCCACCTATGATCCAGGCCCAGCAGGAGAGATTCTCAGAGCCGGAAACCGCAACTATGAATCAGGCAACTATGTTCAGGCAATCAATGATTACTCGCTTGCCATCCTTGCAGATCCAAACTATGCAGACGCTTACTACAATCGAGGGCTGGCATATGTAGCATTCAACGATCCAGACGCTGCATACAATGATTTCAGTACAGCCATCGTCCTTGATTTATATCGCGCCGATGCGCATGTTTCGCGAGCAAGAATCGAGATTCAACGCGGAAATCCTGATGCAGCAATTGAAGACCTGATGAGAGCAGAGGAATATGAACCGGGGTACGCCCCAACTTATTTAGTTCGGGGCCGCTTGTATCGTGATCTATTTTTGTCTCAGGGAGAATATGCGCGCGCTTTGGCTGACTTTGAGCGTGTGATTGCGCTGGCTCCAGAAGAACCTGATGGGTTTGTGGAACGGGGTACGCTGTATCTCGCGATTGGCCAAGTTGACCTTGCCCTGATTGATTTGAATGTTGCCCTCGCTCTTGACCCTCTCAATGGTGAAGCACTGTTCCGCAGAGGGTTGGTATACACTGCCTTGAACCAGCCAAATAATGCAATCGCGGATTATGAGGCCGCGCTTAATGCTGGATTGGATCGGACGACATTGTATGTAGAGATGGGGATGGCATATACCCGCATTGAACAATATGATCTGGCGCTACGTATTCTTGAGGTGGCAATTCAACAAGATCCGAGGAATCCGCAGGCCCACTATGTTCGGGGGCTTGTGCTGCTGATTCTAGGGCAATATTATCCCGCCTCCGTTGACGCAACCATCGCACTGGAAAATCAGCCTGACTACGTAGAAGCCCTGGGATTGCGGGGCACTGTGTACTTGAACTTACAGCGATGGCAAGATGCCATTGATGATTTCCAGGCAGCCTATGATTTAGACCCATCCTATGTGGACGCTCTATACGGAATTGGACAGGCGCAGAATGCGCTCGGACAAACAGGGGATGCGCTAGCAACACTCGAAGCCTACTTAAGGCTCGCCCCCCCCGGCTCGCGCAATGTTGCTTCTGCTCAAGCATTACTGACGACCCTACAATCTCAGGTTACAGCAACACCTACGCCCTGAGACGATCACTGACTGGCGGCAAAGATTTCACGCCCGTCATTGATGTCCTTCTGAATCTGCGATACAAGGGCATCTATACCGTCAAACTTCTGCTCATCCCGTAGCCGAGCTACGAAGTCCAGTGCGATGTGTTGATCGTATAAATCCCCAGTATAGTCAAGAAGATGGGCCTCAACCGTTTGAGCTGAACCTACCCCATCAAAGGTTGGCCGATGTCCAATATTCACAACTGCCTTGTGCAAGCTGTCGCCTGAGCGCACCCAGGCCGCATAAACACCTCGCGAGGGAATCGCTTGCTCCTCCTGAACAGCAAGATTTGCCGTCGGGATTCCTATAGTAGCGCCTCGCCCTGCCCCACGAACCACCTGCCCCGGAAGACGGTAAGCACGTCCAAGCAACCGCGCGGCTTCCGCTACATCCCCGGATGCAAGCGCAGCACGAATACGAGTACTACTAACACGTTCACCACCTGCATCCATCAGGTCAACAATTCTTAGGTCAAACCAATAGCGAGCAGACTCGCCTCGGAGAAATTCGACCGTCCCCTCACGTTGATATCCCATCGCAAAGTCAGGCCCGACCCACAGAGAACCGACCTTCAAGTGCTTAACCAAACTCTCTACAAATTCGGCTGCCCGCATGTGACGCACATGCTCATCAAATGGATGTGAAATGACGATCTTTACACCAAGATCCCCAAGAAGCGCTGATTTTGCATCTGGCATTGTCAAATAGAATCCGGGGCGAAAGCCGCGCAGCACCATCTCAGGATGCGGATAAAACGTGAGGACAGCCGGGATCTGATTGTGCTCTTCCCCATAAGTGAGCGCCTGTCGGATGAGGGATTGATGCCCCCGGTGGACTCCATCAAAAGCGCCAATGGTCACAACAGTAGCCTGAGACACATGGACTTGTTCGAGAGCAGTGTAGGATTGCATAGGATGTGATGTGCCTACTGTTGGGTGTTAGAATTCACCGGGGAAAGAGGACGTACTTGATCAGTGAAAACTTTTTGTGGACGCAAGAATGAATTCACAGGATCAGTCTCTAGAATCGCAAAAAAGCACCCCTCTGTGGTGTAGGCACGATGAATACCTTCCTCATGCCCCATACGTGAGCTAGAGGCTCCGTCCACGACCCGTCGGACATCCTCATCGTCCAACACGATCACGGGAGCCGAGGGCAATGCGCGGTCGGCGGGAATCAGAAACTCTTGCCAGGTATCATCATTGAATGACTCTTCGAGCACGGCAAGAGAAACCGTCTCACTTAGATCAAAGTAGCCGCTCCTTGTTCGTACTAACCCATCGAGCAGTGCTCCACAGCCGAGTTCCTGCCCCAAATCATGTGCAAGGCTTCGTACGTATGTCCCCGCAGAACACACAACATCAATGGTAATGATGGGCAGATCAACGGATGTCAGATGAATTGAATGCACAGTTACGGGGCGCGGAGTAAGCTCGACTGTCTGCCCTGCTCGTGCGCGGGCATGGGCAGATTTCCCAGCCACCTTAATCGCAGAATAGATAGGAGGACGCTGAAGAATCTCTCCCTGGAACCGTTCCAACGCCTGCTCCACCGCCTGGCGAGACAAAGCCTCTGGCAGACTGCCTTTCTGGATTTGCCCTTCGCGATCATAGGTGTTGCTGACGGCCCCAAGCAGGATTCGTGCTGTGTATTGCTTATCCGAGGTAATTAGATATTCCACTAACCGCGTCGCCTGCCCGACAGCAACCACAAGGAGACCACTGGCAAGCGGATCAAGCGTACCTGCATGGCCTACCCGGCGATTCCCGATCCCCCGGCGAATTTTAGCGACAATGTCGTGCGACGTTGGCCCAACTGGTTTATCAATAAGAAATAGCCCAAAAGTCATCAGTGCTCACTTCGGCGCATTGGAAGCTAAAGATGCTTTGAGCAGCCCGATCACATTCTGTACCGTTTGTTCTAGCGGCCCACTGAGCTTTGCGCCAGCCGCAGGGCTATGCCCACCGCCTCCCAGTGCTAGAGCCACCTGAGCAACATCTGATCCGGGTTTGGCCCGCATGCTCAGATCAATGGAACCATCTGGTTGCTCGGTAAATACAGCGGCAATGGCGGCTTCTTGGGCGCTGACAAGGAGATTCGACAATCCTGATCCGTTCGTATCCTGCACACCTTGGGAGGTACGATCCGCCAATGACATTGCGGACCAAATGATGCCATCTTCCAGGATCAGGTTAGACAGGCCAAGCCCCCATAGTTTGAGCACATCAACGTTACGATTGTTGAAGATCGCCTCAGAAATAACCTGAATGTCTGCCCCAGCAGCAGAGAGATGAGCAGCGATTTCCAGAGTTTCAGATGTTGTACTGGAGGTCGAGAAACTTCGCGTATCGCCAACAATTCCTGCCAGCAGACAGGCCGCAATATCCATAGTCAACGGACATCTGATTACATTCAGAAAACTAACTAACCCTTCCGCCGTCGCAGCCCAGTCAGGATCAACAATGTTGACGGTTCCAAATTGTAGATTTGTCACATGATGATCAAAGTTGATGACGGGCACGGAGGTGCTTAGTAGCTCGTTCCCGATTTTACCTACTCGTTCCTGATCGCTGGCATCTAACGCAACAACCAGGTCCGGCACAAATGCTTTTGGGAGCGAATCGACTACCAAACTTGCACCCGGAAGAAACCGCAGGCCCCGTGGGACACCATCGTCACACAAAAGCACAACGGACTTACCTAATAAGGATATCGCATGCCCAAAGCCTAGCAGAGATCCAATAGCATCTGGATCAGGAGTAATGTGGGTTACAGCAACGATTGCATGTGCTGACCGCACCAATCGAGCAGCCTGTCGGAGCACATCTTTCAATTGTTTAGACATCCTCCGACGGTTTCTACTCGGTCGATTCATCATCATTATCGGTATGCTTATCCTGCGAAGGCAGCAAGGATTCTAGGAGCGATTCTATATGCTCACCATACGCCAGTGCTTCATCCCAGGCAAATCGTAGTTCTGGGGTTCTCTGCAACCGTACACGACGGCCTAACTCCCGCCGCAAATAGCCTTGTGCTGATTCCAGCGCGAGCATTACATCAGGCCGTGCTTCTTCCCCCTCAAGCGAACTGACATAGACATCCGCATACATTAGCTCACGATCAATTGCGACATCCATGATTGTGACCCCAGCGAGACGTGGATCTCTCGCTTCGAGCGAAATCAGTTCACTCAGGACTTCTCGTACTTGCTCCGCAACACGTTTTTGTCGCTTGTTTGCCATCATCCCACTTTATCTTCTGCCAACGGATCGGCTTCCGATCCTAGCGCACACGTTCGCGAATGAGGAATTGGATGACATCCCCCGCTTCAAAGTCGTTGAAGTTGTCAATGCTTACACCGCACTCAAACCCGGTGCGAACTTCCCTCACATCTTCCTGGAACCGCTTCAGGGAAGATACTGAACCTTCATGCAGGACTCGTCGATCTCGAAGCACACGCACTTTCGCGTTGCGTCGGGCTTCTCCTTCGCGGATGAAACATCCAGCAATCGTTCCCGCTTTGGATATCTTGAAGACTTCCCGCACCTCAGCCACCCCGCTCACCTTGTCTTCGTAGACAGGTTCCAAAAGCCCGATCAGTGCAGCCTCTACTTCATCAATAAGCTCGTAAATCACATCATAGCGACGTATTTCAACGTGCTCACTCTCTGCTCGCCGCTTTGCAGCAGTATCAGAGTCTACCTGGAACCCAATGACAATTGCTCCGGCGGCAGCAGCGAGCATAACGTCCGATTCGGAAACGTTGCCAGTGTCTGCATGGATGATGCGGACTTTGAGTTCACGCCCATCCTCTTCCACCTTGATCTTACCCAGGGAATTTATTATTGGTTCGAGCGATCCCTGAACATCAGCTTTCACGATGAGATTAAGCTCTTTGGCCTCCCCTGCTTGAAATCGAGCATAGAGATCCTCAAGAGTCATCGCAGAATGCTGGGCAGGACCTTCTCTAGAAGATTCAACTCGCTCCGCGGCAAGGCTCCGAGCAGCCTTTTCGTTCTTCACCACCTCAAAGAGCGTCCCCGCATCAGGGACTTCGTTCAATCCCATCACACGAACCGGGGTAGATGGCCCAGCTTCGTCAACATCATCGCCACTTTCGTCGAACATTGCCTTAATACGACCATACGAGGTTCCTGCCATAACCGTATCGCCCGTATGGAGGGTCCCGTTCTGCACCAGCAAAGTGACCATAATGCCCTTGAAACGATCCATTTCCGCCTCTAGCACCGTTCCTCCGGCTGCGCCTACCGGGTTGGCCCGAATGTCTGTATCATCCGCTATCAGCAGAATTGCTTCTACGAGATCTTCAAGCCCTTCCCCCGTACGAGCTGAGACGGGAATAACCATCGTCGATCCGTCCCAATCATCCGGTACGAGATCTTGCTCACTCAACTGCTGCTTGACTCGATCAATATTCGCGTTATCCCGATCAATTTTGTTCAAAGCAACAATGATCGGAACATTGGCAGCTTTGGCATGAGAGATCGCTTCACGCGTCTGAGGCATCACACCATCATCAGCAGCGACGACCAGCACAGCGATATCCGCGCCCTGTGCTCCACGAGCACGCATAGCCGTAAATGCCTCGTGGCCTGGAGTATCCAGGAAGGTGATCTTCCTGCCATTGTAGGTGATTTGATATGCGCCAATGTGCTGTGTGATCCCTCCAGCCTCTCCCTCCTGAACATTCGTTTCTCGAATTCTGTCCAGCAGGCTGGTCTTCCCATGGTCAACATGACCCAGGATTGTAATCACGGGGGGTCTACTAATGAGACTGGACTCAGTCTCATGGTCGTACAGATGTCGCCATGCCGCGGCAGGAGTCTTTTCGAGCAGCGAATCGTCATCATGAACGACTGGCTGCGGCTCGAAACCCATCTCCGAGGCAACAATTGCGGCGGTGTCGTAGTCAATCTGTTGATTGATGCTAGCCATGACACCGCTGCCCATCAACTCTTTGATCACGTCAATGGGACTTGCTTGCATCAGCTCGGCGAGTTCCCGCACCGTCAAGAAGTCGGGAATTTCAAGAATTTTGCGTTCTGCTGCTTCAGCCATGAGCACCTCCGTCTGATCCAATGGGAGCCGCTGTCAAAGCCAGAGCAGAGATCGAGTACGCTACTACTCTGGTGGCTTTGCGGCGCGCAGCGGGTCAGTCATGAATAGAATCATTGATAAGATGAGGCCGCTGTTCGACCCCATGAGAAGCTATTACCTGACGATCTTTATCTGTCAGTCTATAGCTCAATACTTTCCCCAGTGCATCCCCATGTGCTGCGCTTTCCCAACAGGAAAGTCGCTCACACAGATACGCCCCTCGACCCGCTAATTTCCCGCTAGAGTCGAGGATAAGACCTTCTCCCTGACTAATCACAATCCTCGTGAGGTCTCGTTTAGGGAGCACTCGGCGACATATAACACAGGATCGTTGGGGCACATGTTTGCGCTGCCCTGATGAGGGACTCATGCCGCAACTCCATGATGCCTCAAGGGCCAGCTAATCAACGTAATCTTCCCAATCATCTCGGGCACGCCCCGGCTTGCGCTTGCGGCGTGCTACAACTTTGCCCAAGTCCTCGTCAAAGACGAGTTGTCGCCGACGCTGTTTGGCCTTCTTTTCTCCGTGTCCAGCAAGTTCATCATCCTCGTCAGCATCGCCAAAGTCTGAGTCTACGAAGTCATCCTCAGACGACTCATCAACTCGAGGGGCAACTTCCTGAACCGGATCGTCTATCGTGATTTCAGCCGAGTCAGCTATGGCGGCAGGTTCCTCGGCAACAATCTCGGGCTCTGCCTGCATGGACAGACGCGCAACAAGTGCAGCACGTTCCGCTTTTGCCAGTTCGTCCGCATCACTCCAGGCTTCCTGCGTCACAGGTAATACATCTTGTGTCTGAATAACAGGGGCTTCTTCTATTTGCGGCACATCTGAAGCAATCTGATCCTCGGCAACAACCTCTTCTTCCACCGTCATCGCTTCTACTGGTTCTTCAAACTCTATCGTCTCCACCATCTTGCCAACTTCATCAAGAGCCGCTGGCCCAAACCCTGGAAGATTCAGCAAGCGGTCTGGATCAACCTGGTAGGCCTCCATGACATCGCCGACCCATTCATACCCCGCCTCTGCAAGAAGGTTATAGACACGAAGCGGCAGATAGGTATCGGCCAATGGATACTCGTATGCAATGGTCGGAATCTGTTCACGAGCAGCTTCACGAAGCGCCTGCCGTTCGGCACGCTCCTCTTCGCGCAAACCAAGCCGATAACTTTCAGCATGATTGGTGAACTGACTGAGAACCTGAAATTCTTCTGGTGTGACTGGCCGATTGGCAGACTTTTTCTCCAGAATCGCAGCGACCTGAGCAACCATATCCTGATACGAATCAGCGAATTCTACGAGCATCGGGTTCTCGTTCACCCGGTTGTAGGATTCGTGTGCTGCTTCTGTTGTGCTCTTAATATCAATGCGCCAGCCAGTCAACTTCGCGGCAAGTCGGGCATTCTGGCCTTCCCGCCCGATTGCTAACGACAGTTGATCATCGG
>JAHEME010000636.1 GCA_024643825.1 Chloroflexota bacterium
CTTCGTGGGTGGAATCTGGACCGCTCGAGCAAGCCCACTCCCTGCTGTGAATCTTAATTCCGTAGCCATGTCTTCCCAGACTAATGGTTGGGCCGTGGGTGATTCCTGCACAATAATCCACACGAGTGATGGTGATACTTGGAGTGGGGCTGTGAGCGCGGTTCCGGGTTGCGCAGGCGCTAATCTTAGGTCAATAGTGATGTTGAGCTCCTCTGAAGCATGGGTTGTGGGAGACGCTGATGCGAGCGGCTATCCAGTAGTTGTTCACGGAACGTCACTCGATTCGTCACCTACATGGATAAGGATTCCAGTTAACCAAGTAGCCGTGGCGGGGCTTACTCCCCCTGACGGTCTGAATTCCGTAACCTTCGCTTCTTCCGGTGGGAATATCTGGTCGGTGGGAGTGTCCGGTATCGCTGCATTCTGTTTGAACAACTGCAACTCTCAGTCGGGAGCAATCTGGAGTACAACCACTTCTCCTCAGACTGAGACACTGCGCTCAGTCTTCATGTATAGTGATTCAGATGGTTTCGCAGTTGGAGACAAAGATGCCGCCGGTAACCCGACCATAATCCGCTGGAATGGCGGTACCTACAGCTGGACGAGAGCCCCATACGTGGCACCACTTGTGAATCCCACTTCGCTCTATGATGTTTACTTGGTCAGCGGATCTTCAGGATGGGCTGTTGGAGGGACAGGCGCGGTAGCTTCCGCACTGTATTTTGACGGGAATACATGGACTGGAAAGCCGGTTCCCGGATGCGGCGCGGCATGCTTTTTGAAGGGAGTATACATGATCAGCGATTCAAACGCTTGGGCCGTTGGAACAGGAGGAGTCATAATGCATTCCACAAGTGCAGGAGGATCCTTTGTTATTTCTCCCAGCATTGTCGCAACCGGAGAGCTGCGGGATGTCGCATTCGATCCGACTAGTGGAGGGCAGAGCGGATGGGCTGTTGGCACGGATGGAGCCAACCCTGTCATCGTTCATACATCGAACGGAGGAGGAGATGCTTGGCCAACAGTCGCAAGTCCAGCAGCCGCAGGTGTCACACTAACCTCTGCTTTCTTCCAGGATAGCACGCACGGTTGGGCGACGGGCAGTGGTGGAGGTACTACAACTCTACTGTACTGGAATGGAGTATCTTGGACGTTGGTTCCAGTCACAATCAACGGGCCGTTCACAGGTCCGCTTGATCTAGAGAGAGTCTGGGTACTCGGAGGACCGCCGGCACAGGAGGGTTGGGCAGTAGGAACAGACGGTGCAGGTCTTCCTGTCACTGTCCACTATGACGGATCGTCATGGGAGACGATGGCGCCTTCGGAACCGACGCCCGGCTCTTTGTTGTTGGGGCTTTCTCTTCGTTCTGGCACTAACGGTCTTGCAGTGGGAACCAATGTTGGAGCCGGAACTCTAGCGTTGATCTACCATCTCGATCCCCCTGGCGGGGTCACTGCAACCAACAATGGAGCGACAACCTCCACCCCGACTACTACGACATCTGCATCCACTTCCCTCACGACTTCTATCACTAGCAGCTCTTCTACCACAACCAGCTCAGAGTCAACGAGCTCATCGCAAGTCACCACTTCGACATCTCAAACGTCAACCTCAACAACCAGTCAAGCCGTAAGCAGCACCTCGTCCAGTGTAGCGACTTCGGTGAGCACTGTCACTGTCACACCATCGTCCTCGTCAAGTCAGACTACGCCCCTTGTGGTTCCTGCTGTGCCGGGCTTTCCATGGGAATCGATAGCCGCAGGGATCATCCTTGGTCTTTCGGTGCTGGTCGTCCTGAGGCGACGAAGACCGGCAACCGCATAGCCACACCATTCCCCTCTCTATTTCAGGCGCGCAACGACCATCATACTGCTCAGCGGCAGCTTTGAGTTCTCCTTGATTGTGAACATGATCTGTGCAAAAAGGCTGTTAACCCTCATTTCCAACCTGCCATGAAATGACATGGGCTTGTGTCTTTTTCCGGGTAACTTTATCTTATCAAGATCGTGGCTCTCCTGACAGAGAACCTTGAAGCCTCCAACCCTATTCACCACCGTGATCTTGTTAGCCGCAGCCCTGAGTTCCATGAGCTTGGGAGCTAATGCCTCAACGGCAACCCTCCAAGCAGCAACTAGCATTTCTTTCACGTTCACCACGACAAGCAACTATCCTGTTGATTTTGGAGGCAACCTGCAGGTCATGTTCAACTCGATTCAACTCACAAGCTCACCCCCACAAGCATACTCGTTTGGTGTCATGGCGAAAACCTCGCCAGGTCTGTGGATAACCAGACTAGTCTGGCAATTCGGAGACGGCGCTGTAATGGACGTTCCATATTGCTGCCAGAATCAGGTTAGTGAGGTCCAGTATCATGCATACTCACAACCCGGAACGTACGTGGTTAGTGTTGTCGCGTTCGATAATGCGGGGAATTTTGGGAACGCCATAGTCAATGTGAACTGGGTCACACCTGTACCGGAATATGCAAGCTACGGCTTTCCCCTGATTGTTTCGCTGCTGGTCACCATTTTCGGCATTGCCAAGATCAGGAAAGCGTCAAGGCAGTAGCTGGAACGGCACAGTCAGCTGCGCGGCGTGACCTCGACTCACAGAACCGTTTCTGCCAGATCTGACTCCTCCTCAACAGGGCCCCGTAATGGCTGCACCTGTTAGGATTTTGGGCAGAGCC
>JAHEME010000068.1 GCA_024643825.1 Chloroflexota bacterium
GGTTCCCATGCCGCCGTCGGCAATAACTGGTGCGCCGTTGGCAGACGCGAGAAGTTCTTGGAGCGTAGTCATTGGATGTCCTTTCAGCCGTCAGGCGGCTTCGCCCCGCTTGATAGCGAGGAGGTTTTTAGCAATCTCGATTACCACTGACGCATCAGAGCAGTACGCATCGGCGCCGATGTTCTCGGCAAACGTTGCGTTCAGTGGAGCGCCACCCACCAGAACGATAGTCTGTTCGCGCAGCCCACGAGATTTCAGCATATCGATCACAGTCTTCATGTATGGCATAGTAGTCGTGAGCAGTGCCGACATGCCAAGAATGTTCGCTTGATGCTCTTCTAGTGCAGCCACGAAGGTATCCGCATCAATGTTGTTTCCCAGGTTGATTACCTCAATGCCTGCACCTTCCCACATCATCCCGACCAGGTTTTTTCCGATGTCATGAATATCGCCCTTGACTGTCCCAATCACGGCTTTCCCGACTTTCGGACTATCGGTCTCAGCCAGCAGAGGCCGCAATATTTCCATGCCGCCCTTCATGGCCCTCGCCGACATCAGCACCTCAGGAACGAACAGAATTCCATCGCTGAAATCTTCACCTACAATCCCCATCCCGGCGATCAGCCCACGAGTCATCGTGTCGTAGGCTGTCATCCCGCGCCGTAAACATTCGCGCACTTCCTCCGTGAGTTCATTCACGTTCCCCTCGTACAGATCGCTCTTCATGGCCGTCAGCACGTCTTCCGTGCTGAGTTCTTGCAGCGATTTCGGGGTGTTATCAGACATGAAGCACCATGCCCGTCCACAGAGGTAAGAATCAAAAAACCTGCATTTGCATCAAGCAAGCAGGCCGCCGTGTGTTGGATAGCTCGTTGCCGGTGATGAACTTCCGGCCACATCTCCACAGGCTGCGGAAAGGCACCTTGGTCTATCCATCCAGGTTGCCGTACCCGATGATGTCGGGTCGCTCTTGATGCGTTCTCGGAGTATAGCCATCTCAAGACATTTGCGCAACCGGACGGGGAAGTGACTTGTACCGCCAGGGGGTATGCAATTCGTCACGGGTTTTGTGACTGTGGGAGGAATCTGGCGGCGGCAAAAACGGCTTCTATTTTTTAAGGCTCGCCCCCATCTGCCCTCCCCGGTGTTAGATCATTCGTATTTCAGCGCCGTGACCGGGTTTAATTGCACAGCCCGCAGGGCAGGGTAGATGCCTGCCGCTAATCCGATAAACACCGAGAACAGGATTGCGAAGATCGGCAGCCAGGTTGGGACAAACACCAGACTCGTGGGAGCGGCAGCCGTGGAACCCGACGCCGCATTCTGCCCGCTGATATATGCCACAGCGATCAGGTCAATGATCTTGGCCGCTCCGATCCCAAATAGTACCCCGCCGATTCCGCCCAGCAGCCCGATGGCTCCCGCTTCTGTGAGAAAGACGCTCATCACATCACGGTTGCTGGCTCCAACTGCCTTCATCAAGCCGATCTCCCGCGTGCGTTCCAGAATTGACATGATCATGGTGTTGGCAATGCCAATGGCCGCCACGATCAGCGAGATCGCCCCGATGCCGCCGAACACCGCTTGCACCACCGCAAACAGAATATTGATTTGCTGTAAAGCAGAAGTCGCAGAGAACGCGGTGAACCCCATATCGCTGATGGCTGTGGTGGTGCTGAGTGTCGTATCGGGGTCACTCACCACCACCACAGCTTGCTGATACCCCTCACGGTCGCGGTTGACCCGCCCTCCCTGAAGCCAGCCCGTGAGGTCTTCCGCATCAGCCAGCCGCATATAAATCGAAGTGTCATCCTGCCCACCGCGCTCGGCGAGCACCCCCACGACATGCAGCCTCACCTTGCGGGTGATTTGCTCCCCCGCGTCGTTTGTCCGCTGAAGCTCAGCAAGGAGCGTTTGCCCGTAGAGATCGGGCGGCGGCTCATCGGCGCGGCGTGGCAGACGCGGATCGTTGAACTGCTCTCCTGTGCGCGATCCGACGATGACGCCGAACGTCCCCATCCGATTCGTCCCCTGTTCGGCGACCAGCCCCAGAGCATCGATTGCGCGCGGATCAAGCCCTGTGATCGAAACATTCGCGGTGAGCCGATTCATGGTGATATTCCGGGCATTGACCGACACATAGGGCGTCACTGCTTCGACCCCTGGCAGTTTGCTGAATTTGTCCAGTGCATCCGGTGTCAGGACGGGTTCTGTGCCCGAATCGCTGGATGGCCCGAAGCGGCGGAAACCCGCAAACACAGTGATCTGATTCACCGCCCCAATGCTGGATAAGCTCTCGGTAGTGCTGCGCTGAAGCCCGGAAGCCAGCGCGATCAGCACCACAATAGCTGCCGTGCCGATCACGACACCCATTGCCGTCATAATGGCTCGCCCGCGCATCCGGTTCAGGTTGGAGAGTACCAGGCGCAGGAGGTCACGCGTATTCATCTAGTTGCCTCCACCACCACCGCCGCCACCGGTCCCACCGAAGCGACGACGACCACCACCGCCACCGACCAACCGGCGGATCAGAAACCCGCCGCCGACCGCGCCTGTCCCTGAGCGCAGAGCTTCCCCAACCGGGCGCGTCCCCAGCCCGAAGAAACCCAGGATCGCTCGGATCACCCGTTGTCCGAATGTCAGGCTGCCATCCGTAGAACCAGCAGCCCCAGCCGAACCGGTCCGACCAAACAACCCGCCTCCGTTGGTAGGCGCATTCGGAGTGAGCGAGGTATCGCTGAGAGGAGCCGCTTCTACCGTGATTGGCAGCACAGCCGTATATACCTGATTCTGCTGAAACGCATCCAGGTAATGCACCCGCACTTCGATCTGCGTATCACCCGCCTGCTGCGCCTCTGCGCTCGCCAGGATCGTCCCGGATGTCCCCGCATCGATAGGCCCGACGTAGATCGATCCGTTGGTGATCCCCAGCTTACCATCGGTGTTGACCACCTCGACCGTGTTGACATTCAGCGATTTGCTGCCAATGTTGATCACTTCCACCGGGAGATCGAACGTATCCCCTACCAGAATTGGATTGGTCAGCGCATCGAAGAAGTCCACCTGAAACGTCGCTAGCGTCTCTACCGAGAGGCTGATAAGCGCCGACTCGTCATGCTGTACATTGAAATCATCGATGTAGCTCAGGTCAACCTGAATCGGAGCCAGCCCGCCGACAGCCGCGCCGTCGATGGCGAGATCGTAGCTCAGGGTGATCTGCTGGCCCGCATCCAGTCGATCCACATAACGCACGTTGGCCCCATTCAACGGAGCCAGCACCGTGGTACTCGCCGCGCTGGGAGTCAGCGTCACGACCACCTGCCGCGCCGCCTGTGTGCTGACGTTTACCATGCTCATATCCAACTGAAAAGTCGCGCCCGGAGTCAGCACAGCGGGCGTGGTGGTGGTGGTTTCGATCACCAACTGAGGCCGCACGCTCAGAGTCGGCAGCGGGGTCGGCGTCGAGGCATAATGTGCGACCTCGAAGCTCAATACCGAAGTCTCCTGATACTCCTTGCCGTATTCATCATAGTAGCTGATCTGCACCGTAATCGCGGCCTGATCACCGCCGAGGCCGCTGTTAACGCGCAGCGGCTGCGAGAAGCTGACCGTCCCCCCCGGCAGCAGATCGCCCACCGCCCGTGTGCCACCTGCGTCGCGGGGGATCACATCGCTATCCGGGAAGAATACGCCGATATTCCGCGCCGGGATTTGCCCGTTGTTTTGCAGCGTAATGGCGAATTCAAATTCCTGGCCGGGGTACAGCGGTGGTTTGGTGCTCGGTACGTAGGAGAGGATCGTCACCTGCGGACGTACGAAATCGGTAGGCGCGGGGGTTTCCGTTGGCTCCGGCGTATTGGTGGCCGGGGCAGGGGACATCACCCTGAGGCCGTTCAATATCGTGATACTGCAACTAGTATTGTCTGGGTTGATCACCTGTACGTCATAGGCCCGGCCATTGGTTACGCCCGGCACGCCAGCCGGAACAACGGCCGTGATTAGAGTATCGATAACATGTGTAGTCGCCAGCGCTCCGTAACCTTGAAGAATTACAACCGAGGTGTCGTTAAATGTTCCGTTTCCACCGGCTGTTGAGATAGTAATGGTTCTCGCAGAAGTATTAGCTATCAAGTTAGGCTCGATAGTGACTTGTGATAGGTCTGGTGGGCAATCGTCGGCCAGCGCCTTGTTTGTACGCCCAGGCAGCCAGGCCATCGCCCTGATCACCACGATAGCAAATAGAAAAAGACCAGTTATCCGAAGTCGTCGGGTCATGACGCTGCATCTTTCATAAGAGAGGGTTCAGAGGGTCGGGCCTGATCTTCCTGAATAAGCCCGTCAAGCATGTGAATCGTTCGTTTTGCATAACTGGCTACGCGCGGATCGTGCGTGACCATGATGATCGTCTGCCCCTGCTCGTTGAGCCGTTGCAGCATCGCCAGAATTTCATCGCCTGTATGCGAGTCGAGGTTGCCCGTCGGCTCGTCGCCCAGCAAAATTGTCGGGCGGTTGACCAGCGCGCGCGCCATCGCCACCCGCTGCTGCTGCCCGCCGGAAAGTTCCGTCGGTTTGTGATCCATGCGGTCGCCCAGCCCCACCGCTTTCAGCAGGGCCTCCGCGCGCCTCTTGCGCTTTGAGGGAGAGACATGCGCGAAGATCATCGGGAACTCTACGTTTTGCAGCGCCGTCATCGACGCGATCAGGTTGAACGACTGGAACACAAACCCCACCTGCCGCTGGCGATACTGCGCCAGCCGATTGCCGTCGAAGTGAGTGATGTCCTCGCCATCGATGATGATCCTGCCTGCGTCTGGTTGATCCAGCCCGCCAACCACATTCATCAGCGTGGTCTTGCCGGAGCCGGAAGGCCCCATCAGGGCCAGCATTTCGCCGCGCTCAATGCTCAGGCTCACGCCGTCCAGCGCTTTTACGATACTTCCACCCAGCGTGAAGTGCCGTTTAATATCACGGATTTCAATAAAGGTCACGTCGCTTATCCGCCGGGTGCAAATGTGCCAGCGATCATCTGCCCGACGATGGCGACCACGGCAGTCAACGCCAGCGTGACGACCCAATAAATCACCACGGCGAGCACGCTCTTCCCCCGGCTCAACCGCTGGGTAGCGACCACACCGATTCCGATCAGCAGCAGCGTCCACAGTCGATAGACATCGAAGGTTTGCAGCAGGGCCGCGCCAACGCGGGCGCTCGCTGCTTCAGCGGCAGTCATGGCTGCCGAAAGTCCCGGCGCGGGCAACCCGCCCGATGCCAGCATCGCAATTGCCGCCACAAAGTTGCGAATCACCGCAGGCAGCAGGGTCCAGACTGCCATGCGGAACACCTGCTTGAACGTCGCCTGCCCGCCCAGCATCAGCCCGATCAGAAACAGAAGTCCGGCATGGGCGAGGTAGCCAATGAACAGCCCGATCACACCTGCGACAATACCGACCACCGCAATGATGGTCGTGGTACTGCCACCAGTCTGTGCGGCGTTGGTGGTAGTGTTTGATCCATTTCCGCCAGTTTGGACAGCAACCCCCGGCCCACCACCTCCGGGCGGCCCGCCAGCTGTTCCTCCGGTCTGTCCACTAAACTGGCCTACTGCGCTTTGCTGCACCGGGATTTGCACAGCAGTGAGGAGAATCAGGGCAGCGATGCCCAGCACTGCCACCACCCACCAGTGACCACGTTCTGCATCCCGCATCCGTTGAAATGTCGCTTTGGGTTTGAAGACGACACCGGGCAATGTGCCGAAGGGGGTGAGGTTTCCCTGTTGTTCCTGGGGCGCTGACTCCTCCTCGGAATCGCTATCGTCAAGCGCCAGCAAATCGAGATCAGCCATAGAAATTGACCTTAGAGGTGTGTATAAAAGAGGTCAGAGACCAGCATACCGATTGTATCGTGTTCCCTTTACAATCGGTGAGCATACCAGAGAATTGTGTAGAACTTATGAAGAATGTCACATGGCGGGCGATTGCTTTATCGGGTTCTCACTTCTCGACTTGCCATACCCGCACGCGTTCTACTCGCACCACCGATTCCCCTGCGCTCATCGTCATCACAAAAAGTCCCATTTGCTGCTCGCCGAAATCATCCCATCCAAACGTGACAGCCACCTCTTCATTGATCCGCACCTGCACCTGCCTGTCTACAAAGTCAAGCCAGATGTGGTTGCTTTCCCCCTGCGGCTTCACCCAGGGCCAGCGATGCCAGTCCTCAATCGGCTGCAATCCGCCATCGACTCGATAGCTGCCGATATACCCGTTGCTGTTGGCTCCTGTGAACGCGAATCGCCTATCAGGAGCATCTCCCCACCACACACCAAAGGCAGCATCCGGCGGCCCGCTGATCTGGCGTGCCGTGATTTCAATCGTCCCCGGAGGGGTAAACACCACCAGCGACTCCGATGTAACCAGCGACTCTTCTCCCGCCGCCTGCACGCTGAGTCCGTCTCCATAACTCTGGTCAACCAGCAGCGTTCCCGTCGGCTTTGGGTCAGTGGCTCCACTGGCGATCACAACGACAAAAATGCAGATCATCGCCACCGTCCCCAGCAGTGCCCAGCGAACCGCTGTACTCAGCCACACGGGAACATCGTCGTCGTTTAGTTGCGTTTTATCCGATAGATTCAAGTCTGTCCCTATGCTATACTTTCGGCACATTCAGGCCATTTACTGTGGGGACCAGAAAGGGAATGTCCGTGTCAGATCAGGTCAAACAGCACACAGGTGCGGAGGGGATTCACTGGAATCTCTCCGACTTATATAATGATATCAAGGACCCGGCAATTGATGGCGACCTCAAGGAAGCCGATCAGCGCGCCGATGCGCTTGCCGAATCCTATCGGGGGCGCATAGGTCAGCTTGACGCTGAGGAAATGCGCGATCTTCTGGAACAGTACGAAGGGGTACGGGAGTTAATCGATAAGATTGGCTCTTACGCCTATCTCCATTGGAGCACCAATACCGAAGACACCGCGCGGGGAGCCTTACTGCAAAAGGCGACGGAGTACGGTTCCCATCTGGGCCAGAAGCTTCTGTTTGTTGACCTCGAATGGGCCAACGCCCCGGAGGATCACGCGAACGTACTCATGGCGAACCCGGTGCTGGAGGGCTATCGTCACTGGCTCGAAGTCACTCGCCTGGATCGCCCCTTCCTGCTCTCCGAGCCAGAGGAGAAAATCCTCGTCGAGAAATCCGTTACCGGGCGCAATGCCTGGACGCGTTTCTTCGATGAGGTTCACGGAGCCTCCCGCTATGAGTTGGATGGTGAGCAGCTTACTCAGCAGGTGGTAACCAACAAGTTCTATGATCCAGACCGTGCGGTTCGCCAGCGCGCCGCACAGAGTCTCACCAACGGCCTCCACGATCTGGGCCGCACCACCACCTATATTTTCAACAATGTGCTTGCAGACAAAGCCTCGGATGATCGGCTGCGCGGCTATCCTAACTGGATCACCGCCCGCAACATGAGCAACCAGGTCAAAGACGAAGCTGTCGAGGCGCTGATCAATGCGGTGACTTCCAACTACGGGACCGTCGCGCGCTATTACAATCTCAAGCGCCGCCTGCTCAATCTCGGCGAGCTGTTCGAGTATGACCGCTACGCCCCCCTCCCATCTGCCGATTCGTTCCATCCCTGGGAGCAGGGCCGCGATCTCGTACTCCGTTCTTACGGATCCTTCCATCCCCGTATGGAAGAGATCGCGGGCATGTTCTTTGAGAAGAACTGGATCGATGCAGCGATAGTTCCCGGCAAGAGCGGCGGAGCCTACAGTCACGGCGTGACCCCGTCCGTGCATCCCTACATCTTTATGAACTACGAGGGCAAAGCCCGCGATGTCATGACCCTCGCTCATGAGATGGGGCATGGTGTGCATCAGTATCTCTCGCGGGATCGCGGCGTGCTTCAAGCCGATACGCCCCTCACCACCGCAGAAACCGCCTCCGTATTTGGCGAAATGCTGGTCTTTCAGCAGATGCTCGCCACCGAAGACGACCCGACCCTCCGTCTTTCGATGCTGACGGGCAAACTCGAAGACTCATTCGCCACTGTCTTTCGCCAGATTTCCATGAACCGCTTCGAGAATTCCGCCCACACTGCCCGCCGCGAGGAAGGCGAACTCACCACCGAACGCATCTCCGAGTTGTGGATGGAAACGCAGCGCGCCATGTTCGGCGATAGCGTCACCATGACCGAGAACTATGGCATCTGGTGGAGCTACATCCCGCACTTCCTGCACGTTCCGGGGTACGTGTATGCCTATTCCTTCGGCAATCTTCTCGTGCTGGCGTTGTATGCGCGCTATCAGGAAGTTGGCGGCGATTTCCCCGATGCCTATGTGACGATGCTCTCCGCTGGCGGCTCCGATTGGCCCCACGAAATCGTGAAGCCGCTTGGAGTCGATCTCAACGACCCCACCTTCTGGGATCACGGCCTGAAGATTCTCGACGATATGGTGGGTGAAGCCGAAGATCTGGCCGATCAGATCGGCTAGCGATTCCCTCGCTGAATCATGCGCGCCGGATCCATGTTCGATCCGGCGCGCTGGTTTTACCCCTGACCTGATTTACTCTTTCCGTCGTCTTCCGATCACTACCACGGCTACGATCACCGCCGCAGCGAGCGCCAACATCCCCCCGCCAATCAGAATTCCGGCTATAAGCGTGGCTCGTCGAAGCCCGTGTACTGAATCTGGATGATGGCGGAGATCGTGCCGTCCCCGTTCTGGGTGAAGATGATACGCTCGGCGTTCTGATCGACCGGGCTGTTCTGGCAGAACAGCCCGCCACACGCCAGCGCAGGCGACGCGGCTGCGCCCCATGCACCCAGCGCGATCACCAACGCGCACAAAGTCAACACTATTCGTCGTTTCGGCATGATGGCTCCTCCTTGGCTCAGGGGGTCAGTGTACAGCATAGACGTTCATTTTTGCAGGTTCGTTCCCGGAGAGAGTTGACAATGAGAACAAATGTTCGTATAATCGGAACGTGACTCGAACTCCTGACCCTGACGATACTTGCTTCGTCTGCCTGAAGCCAATCATCCAGCCAGCCACCGGACGACCGCGAATCTACTGCTCCGACCGCTGCCGCCAGCAGAAACGCCGCGCCTACAATTATCACGGTTGGCGCGATCCGCAGCACTACGCCAAAGTTCACCGACGCGCCGCACGCGAACTCAAACGCATGGAGAAGCGCACCGGGCCAATCGATGACACGCCGCACCCCGAATGGGGTATCTCGCTGCGCTACCGCGTGCTCTTCCGTTTACAGCGCGATATGCCGATCCCCGAATGTGTGCAATGTGGTCGGTTTTATGTGGTGGATGCTCCCGGCCCATTCCCTGAATTCTGCTCGGCGAAGTGTCACCAGGAATACGTAAAGGACGAGCAAGCCGTGGAGCAAGGATTGATCGACCACGCCGGGAACTACGACCTGCGCGTCGATGTACGCGTCCGGCTGGGGCTGCCGATTCGTGCCTGCGAGCACTGCAACATGCCCTTCCCGATTTACAATCCCCGCAAGTGGTTCTGCTCCGCCACCTGCCGAAAAGCCCATTGGCGCAAGCAGCACCCGACCTGCCCTCGCTGCGGTGGCCCTGTGATTTTCACGCTGGGCCATCCCAACAAGCAGTTCTGTTCAGAGTTGTGCCGCAGACGTGCGGCAGCAGCCCGCCGAAATGGGTGGTCGATCAAGGTACCAGACCGTTCGCCCCGCCTGTGCGCCGAGTGTGGCGATGTCTTCACACCACATCCCCGCGCGAAGGGCAAAACCCGCTTCTGTTCGAATAGCTGCCGCGACCGCGCCAAGAAGCGACGGCAGAGTCTCAAAAAGAAAGCCGCCTGATCGCAGATCCGAATCTTCGCCCTCCTTAGGCCGTTGTAAGATCAAACCAATGGTGTCTCCCCTT
>JAHEME010000069.1 GCA_024643825.1 Chloroflexota bacterium
CCATGCTGAAAGGCAAATAGCTCATTTCGCCGTCAGAGGAGACTACTGTACTGTGAAGCTCATTGCACTATACAAACAACCACCCGATCCAGACGCATTCGACAAAGCCTATTTCGATACGCATAAGCCATTGATGGAGCAAGTTCCGGGGCTGCAAGACATGATCATCACCCGGTTTACCCGCACCATCATGGGCGATGGCCTGTACATGATGGCTGAGATGACCTTCGCGGATAAGGATGCGCTCAAGGCCGGGATGAAAAGCCCCGAAATGGGCGCAGCAGGCGAGAACCTGAACTCGTTTGCGGAGGGGCTGGTGATCCTGATGTACGGCGAAGAGCAGCAGTAGAAATTGGACACTCCAATCCTCACAGACCAGCCGCGCCCCGGCGTGGGCCTGATCCAGATCAACCGCCCGGAGAAGCGCAACGCCCTCAACGAAGCGGTCCTCAAGGCGATTGTGAATGCGCTAATGACATTCGCCGCTGATGATGCGATCAAAGTAGTAGTCCTCACGGGCGATCAGCGGGCGTTTGCGGCTGGCGCAGATGTAGCCGAGATGCAGATCAAGACCTCGATAGAGATGCTCGATAGCCCCCGCCCCGCCTACTGGAATACCTTCCAAGACTTCCCCAAGCCGCTGATCGCGGCGGTCAGTGGGTGGTGTCTGGGAGGCGGCAACGAACTGGCAATGGTCTGCGACATGATCGTCGCCAGCGAGACTGCGAAATTCGGTCAGCCAGAAGTCGGGCTGGCGATCATGCCCGGTGCAGGGGGAACGCAGCGTCTGACCCGCGCCGTCGGGAAGACCCTGGCGATGGAGATGGTGCTTGCCGGGCGATTTCTGAGCGCGCAAGAGGCGCGCGAACTCAGGCTGGTGAATGCTGTGTTCCCGGTGGAACTGTATTTAGAGAAGGCGCTCGGTCTGGCAGAGAAGATCGCCAGCCAACCCCCTCTGGCTGTCAGGATCGCCAAAGAATCGATTCTCAAGGTATTTGACACATCTCTGGATGAGGGGCTGGCGATTGAGAAGCGCAACTATCTTTTCCTGTATGATTCGGAAGACAAAGAAGAAGGCATTGCAGCCTTCCTCGAAAAACGCTCCCCCAGTTGGAAAGGACGATAGCGGCCTGTGGCTGATGACACCATCCTCACCGAACAAAGCGGCGGCGTACTGACCATCACACTCAACCGCCCGGATAAGCTCAATGCCCTCAATGACACGATGCTGCACGCACTTACAGACATCTTCAAGCGAGCAGAAACCGATGAAGCCGTTCGCGTGGTAGTCTTGACGGGAGCAGGGCGCGGCTTCTGCCCCGGCCAGGACCTCAGCTCAGCACAGGAGCGCGGCGCGGATCGTGGTGAACTCTCGTATGGAGAGCATCTGCGAAACACCTACAATCCATTGATCATGCGCATGCACCGCTTCCCCAAACCCGTGATTGCCGCTATCAATGGCGTTGCTGCCGGGGCTGGGATGAGCCTCGCGCTCGCCTGCGACCTTCGCATCGCAGTCGAGAGCGCCACCTTCATCCAGGCATTCGTGAAGATCGGCCTTGTCCCCGATAGCGGCTCAACCTGGATTCTGCCGAGGCTGATCGGCGTGACACGCGCTATGGAGATGATACTCACCGGGCGCAAAGTAACCGCACAGGAGGCCCTTTCCTGGGGGATGATTCACCATGTGGTGGCAGATGGCGAACTGCTCGAACACATCTCTGCTCTTGCAGCGGAATTTGCCTCGGCCCCTACGGTGGCGATTGGTTACATCAAGCGTTCCATGAACTACTCACTGACACACTCACTTGAGGAAACTCTCGCATCCGAAGCGGATATGCAGGAGATGGCCGGGCGCACTGCCGATCACCGCGAAGGAATCGCTGCTTTTCTGAAAAAACGAGCGCCCGCCTATAAGGGTCAATGATCTTGGGCAACGCAGAAGTTCGCACCATTGGAGTGATCGGGTCGGGGGTGATGGGCAGCGGAATCGCTCAGGTCGCCGCGCAATCGGGATATGCTGTTCGGCTGTTCGATGTCGATGAGACACTGCTCGAAAAAGCGGTGGGGAGTATCGCTGGATTCCTCCGACGTGCGGCAGAAAAGGGAAAGCTCACCCCAGAAGCCGCAGAAAACGCCCTGACTCGCATCACAACCACCTTGAGTCTGGGAGAGTGTGAACCCTGTGATCTGGTCATCGAAGCCGCGCCAGAGAGTATCGGCATCAAGGAGTCGTTGTTCCGAGAGTTGAGCAGCATTGTGCGTTCCGATGCGATCCTGGCGACGAATACGAGTACGTTAGGGGTCACGCAGATCGCAGCGGCGGCAACTTACCCGGAGCGAGTGGTAGGCATGCACTTCTTCAACCCCGCCCCGCTGATGAAGCTGGTCGAAGTCATCGCAGGTGCAGATACTTCCGATGAAGTGATCGGAACTGTGATCGAAACAGCCCGCCATATGGGGAAGAACCCCGTCCGTGCGAAGGACACGCCGGGGTTCATCGTGAATCGTGTGGCACGCCCCTTCTATCTGGAGGCGTTGCGCTTGCTGCAAGATGGTATCGCCAGTCCAGAGACTATCGATCTTCTGGTACGGAAAGGGGGCGGCTTCCGCATGGGGCCATTTGAATTGATGGACCTAATCGGGATCGATGTGAATTACGCTGCCTCTCGCTCCGTATATGAGCAATACTTTCAGGAGCCTCGCTTCCGCCCCAGTATCTTGCAACAGCGGATGGTAGATAGCAGGCATCTGGGACGCAAAAGCGGGCGCGGCTGGTATCGCTACGATGAGGAGACATGAAAGCTCTAAGTATACGCCAACCCTGGGCGGAGCTAATCCTACTGGGAAGGAAGACCATCGAAACTCGAACCTGGCGCACCGCCCATCGGGGGGTGTTTGCCATTCACACAGGATGGCACATAGAAACCACCATCGCAGAGTTGTATGATCTGCAAGCAGAATCGTTGGTCAGCGCAGCCCTGGTGGGGACTGCCGAGATTTCGGATATGATTGAGTTTGACGATGAATCATGGGAGGCTCTACGTCATGAACATCTCGTCCCGGACGAGAGCCACAACGGTCGCGTGGGGTGGCGTCTGACGAACGTCCGCCGCCTGGCAAGCCCGATCCTCTTACGCGGGTTGCCGGGCTTATTCCCTCTTGATGACGCTATGGTAGAGCAGATCGCTTATGAGTAATGTAATTGTCATTGGAGATGGTCTTCTGGCACAGGAAGTAGCCACGCTTGCAGAGCAAACCGGGCACTCTGTCACGACGTTCCTCTATGGAGGGATGGATCGCAGCACGCAGATCGGCCAAGTGCCGGAGTTCCTCCGAGAGATGGCGAACCGAGTCGAGATCATTGTAGAGGCTAGCATCGCCCATCGGCAGGAAAAACAGGCTGTACTTGCTCATTTGAATGATCGCTTTGTGGGCAGCGATGAACCGATTCTTTCGGCAGTTCTCAACGCAAGTGCCACGGAAGTAGGTTCGTGGTCTCGGCATCCTGTCAACGTGGTGGGATGGGCAGCGATTCCGCCCCTTGTCGACTCCGGTGTGTTTGAGTTGATGCCGGGAAAGCACAGTTCAGCAAACAGCATCGCACTTGCACGCGATTTTCTGGCGAGTCTGGGCAAAGACCCAGTGCTGGTTGAAGATACGGTAGGCGGCGTCTTCCCACGGATCATCGCCAACCTGGTCAACGAAGCGGCCTTTACCCTGACCGAACAGGTCGCAGAAGCCGAAGACATTGATACTGCCATGAAACTCGGTACGAATTACCCCTACGGGCCACTGGCCTGGGGTGACAGGATCGGGCTTGATCAGGTGGTGGGGATACTCACCGCGCTGGGCGAGGCGTATGGCCAGGATCGCTATCGCGTAGCGCCTCGGTTGGCGCAGTTGGCTCAGGCAGGGCATTGGGGCAAAGCAAGCGGTCAGGGATTCTATACCTACCCAACTGAGTGATGTCCTAGCCTTCTGACTTCTCCATCAGTGCTCGCAGCACTTTCTCAGCGGTAATTGGCAGCGACGTGATCCGCACACCAACCGCATCATAAATGGCATTCGCAATCGCAGGCGCGACGGGTGGCAGAGTCATTTCGCCAATGCCGTGAATTTCCCTTTCCCCGGACTCAATCAGAATACTCTCCATGTCCAGCGGAATATCCAGGAAAGACGGGATCATATAGTCCGATAGATTCGCGTTCACTACCTGCCCATGATCAACGATCATCTCTTCCAGCAGGGCAGGCCCTAGACCAAACACCACATTGCCATCGTTCTGTAACTCGGCAAGGCGCGGGTTGATCACCCGCCCGGCAAACGATGCCGCCGCATAGTGCAGAATCGTCACCTTGCCCGTCTCGGTATCCACTTCGATTTCGCAAGCCCCAGCCCCCTGATGCCAGTGCGGAGTCGAAAGCCCCTGTCCTGTCTCCGGGTCGATCCCGCCTTTGGTAGCGAACATCCCTTCGGCATCGATGGATTCCAACCCGTTCTTCTGTAGGATTTCCGTATACATGACGCGCTCCGCAGACTCAGAAGGAGCATAAACGCCCCCCCCTTCCGCTACCAGATCGTCGGCGTCGTGCTCCAACAGAGGAGACGCAAGAGCGCGCAATTTGCGCTTCATCTCCCCCCCGCCGGAAGCGATAGCCCCACTCATCATATTCGAGGAACGACTCGCGCTGGTGGTGGAATCAAACGGGGTCTGATCCGTATCCGGCCCAACAATGCGGATCATGTCTACAGACACGCCAACAGCCTCCGCCGCCACCTGAGCCATCGCCGTATGTGCACCCTGCCCCATCTCTACCGTGCTGGTGTAGACGGTCACGTGGCCCTGATCGTCCATCACGAGCCTGCATTCCGATCGTGAGGTCGCCAACGTGCTCTTCATCATCACCGCCACGCCGCACCCGCGCTTCAGGTAGTCTGCATCGGCATGTTCAGAACTTATTTGCTTTTTCAGACCTGTGGCTACTGCATCAAGGCACTCTTCAAAATGCACATCATGAAGTATCTCCCCGGTGGCGAATTCATCCCCTGAATGGAGAATCGTCTGCTTTCGCAGCTCAAGCGGATCGATGCCCAGACGATGCGCCAGCGTATCCATGTGCGACTCATACGCCCATGTAGTTTGCGAACTCATCGCGCCCCGGTAGGCAGCAGCAGGTGGCAGATTCGTGTAAATGCCATAGGCATCGACATGCGCTACCGGAATACGATACGGCCCAAGACTGCGCACCATCCCCGCAGGCACAAGCATCGGGCTGGCATCGGCGTATGCACCTGCATTCCAGTGAAGAGTCACCTGACGTGCGGTGAACGTTCCGTCCCGTTTCATACCACTCTTGATCGTGATGAGAGCGGCATGTTTTGTAACGGTGACAAACTCTTCCGCACGGGTCAATACGAGCTTAACGGGACGCCCATTCGTCTTACGTGCCAGCGCCGCCACCATCGGCTCAATACGAATATGCCCTTTGCCCCCATACCCGCCTCCCAGGGGCGGCACGATGACCCGCACATTTTCCGGGGGTATCTGGAATAACTCAGCAAGCGCCGCCCGCACCGGGTAGGGAGCCTGCGTCCCGGCCCATACAGTTAGATGGTCATCCTGCCACTGAGCCGCCGCTACGTGAGGCTCCAGCGAGGTTTGCTGGGCAATCGGGCTGGTAAACGTTTCTTCAACGATCAGATCAGCCTGCGCAAACCCTGCCTCCAGATCGCCGTGTCTGAGCTTGGCATGGACAAAACAGTTATCCGGGTAGTCATCATGCAGCGCCGGGGCACTCGCTTCTCCGGCTTCCAGCACATCATATACTGCTGGGAGTTCCTGATACTCAACCACGATCTGGTTCAGAGCTTCTTCCGCCGCTTCCAGCGTTTCGGCGGCGATCAGGGCCACTGGCTCGCCAACGTAGCGTACCCGGTCACGAGCGACCACAGGCTGATCCTTCATCTTCAACCCATAGAAAAGGCCGGGTAAGACACCTTGCTCGGCATCTGCCGCTGAGAACACCGCCACAACGCCGGGAACATCCACTGCTGCGCTGGTTTCCACGCTCAGAATGTGCGCATGGGGATATGGACTTCGCAGCACTTTGGCGTACAGCATCTCCGGAAGGGTCAGATTGACGGCAAAAGGTACAGACCCTTTCACACGATCTACAGAGTCCAGCATAGGGATAGATGTACCGATCACCCTGGATACCTCCGATAGATTACTCGACCTATTGTGTGCCCACTGAAGGCATTTTTGTCACATAGAAAACGTACGGAAAACGGTCACAAAACGCCGAGAAAACCGTGACGATTTACCATCCTCTAGCAATAGAATTTGCACTATACAGATTGGGTGAGTTTAGCCTCAAGGCATTTGGCAAACTGCCCGGTGAGCTTCTTAGCAGTAGCCTTTACCACTGCGACGCCAAACTGTGCCAGCCTGCCCCGCAGAGCAACATCAACTTCGTAATCCAGCCGGGTTTTCCCTTCGAGGGATACAAGCATCCCGGTAAACGTGGCTCCTACAATGGTGGCAGAATTCTTATCCTGCCCCTCGATCAGCGCAACCAGCTTCTCACGCTCGATGCGCTCGGTGAAGGTCACTTTTCCATCAAAGGAAGTGCCAATAGGGCCGACGCGAACCTCGAATTTCCCCTGATAGACCTCTTCGCCGATCTGCTGAATGCCACTAGCTCCAGGCACACATGCGGCGACCTGCGGCACATCGGAGAGAAAGGCCCACACGGCATCCAACGGTGCATTGATCGTGAAAGAATCCTTGAGCAGCATCGTCTATTCCAACCGTTCCCAGGTGACAATATAATCAGGTACAGCAGCGTGGATCAGACTATCGACCGGGCAGTAGCGCGCGACAAGCTCAATCAGCCGATCCAGCCGCTGATCGGTTTCGCTCGTCCGGATACGAATCGTGAGCCGCACCGCCTTGTAATGCACCGGCACATCGGCTTCGCCTTTGCGCCCTCGCGTATCCAGCACACCCTCCGCAAAGCTTTCCAGAAACTCATACTTGAACCGTATCTTGTCAGCCATCCTGGCTGAAGAGACATTCGTTCAAGCACATAGAGCGATCAGGATGTATTCCAGTGGGGACGGCCCCATATTCTCGCCCCCGCGAGAGGGAGGCTCGTCCGCGATGACCGGATCAAAGTCCCTGACAAAAACCTCAGCCGCCGCGTGAGTCAGCATACGCCCGTGCGCACGATTCGTAACAATATAGGGGGGTGTTTCTTCAGTCAATCGATTCTCCTGGTGCATACCCCTGGAGAATTTCTAACCCATTTTCACCAGCCTGAAAATGGTAGGCCTCTCCTGGTTCGATCCACAATACACTTTCGTGATCCAGGGAGAACACTTCCCCATCGACCACTGCCTGCCCGCTTCCTGCAATCACGTAGAGAAGCTGGTCATGATCGCCATGTGTGGTCTCCGGGCCTGTCGCTCCCGCCTCAAAGACCCACCGCCGGGCGACCATCGCCGCATCGCCATATATCTGCGTGCTGGCAAGAGTGATTTCCTTCCACCCTTCGCCCTGCTGCGTGACCGTCTGATCCTTCGCAATGATCGTCGGCATTACAATTCCTCCACGCTGATGGCCCGCCCGGTATCATGCGATTTGAGTGCGCCACGAATAACAGATAATGCGGCTAGTGCTTCGCTTGCACCTGTTTCCGGGCTGGCCTCACCTCGCACGCACCGCGCAAATTCATCTAACTGATCGTGCAGCATGTCGCGGTTCTCAAATTCAATGGCTGTTTGCTGGCCTGATTTATCTGTCAATGTCAGCGTTGTCGCTGAATCCATCTGCTCTGCATTGGGCCAGATCGACATATCGGTCTGATAGTGCAGGTTGCCTTCTGTGCCATACAGTCTGAGCCAGTACGTCTTGGGGGAAACATAGCTGCCCGTGATCGTGCCTAACGCGCCGCTGGCGAACCGCAGCGAAGCGATACCCACATCATCGATCTCTGCCGAAGTAGCCATGCGCGAAAAGCTCCCGGTGACACTCTCCACTGGCCCCAGCCAATACTGAAGCGTATCCGCATGATGCACGCCAAGCTGCATCAGCGGCCCGCCGGGGCAGGTCTCTCGATAGAAACGCCACTTCTCCGGCGTGAGCGTGCCCGGCAGCGAGAAGTTCGCCTCCGCCAACACAACCTTGCCAATCGCGCCCTGATCGATCAACTGTTTGACCTTGCGTGACGCCCCAAGACGGCGGAAAGCATGCCCTACCATCAGCATCAAACGCGATTCCGCAACTGCCTGTTGAATCGCACGAGCATCCGGCATTGAGTCGGCGATGGGTTTTTCCAGAAAGATATATTTCTCGTTGGCAATGCAGGCCAGCACGCCTTTCCGGTGGGCAAAGTTCGGGGTGATCAGCAGCACGCCCCGCACATTTGGATGCCCTATCGCCTCTTCCAGAGAAGAAGCTGCCTCGCACCCAAACGTACTGGCAAATGTCGTGCGAGCTTCTTCCTTGCGACTGAAGCATGTCACCAACTTCAGCGAGGGAGTTCGCACTACCGCCTGCGCGATGCGCTTGCCCCACATCCCTGTCCCTACGATGGCAACCCCGATTGGCTCGGTCATAGCGCCCTCGGATTGGCTAGAGTGGAGAACCGATCATACACCGAGCAGCGTCTCCCGAATCCAATCGGCGGCGAGGGGACGGTACTTATACGGGATGTTATTGCAGACGTGATTGCCATCCTCGTACATGACCAGCTTCGCATTGGGCGCGGCGGCGACCAACTGCTCTGCCTGCTGCCACGGAATCAGGCGATCCAGCTTGCCGAAGATCGCCAGCATGGGCTGAGTCACCTTCTGCGCCACGCCATCCAGATCGAGTGTAAGCGCGATCTCGCGGCCTTCGTCCTCATTGCTGGCCCCGGAGTGATGCACGAACGTTTCACGCGTGATCGTAGGGAGCTGCGGCCAGCATTCCCCAAAGTTAAACGGCCCCCCGATGGGGATCACAGCCTTGACGCGCGGCTCAAAGGCAGCAGCGCGTGGCGCGTAGTATCCGCCCATGCTCACCCCTACCATACCAACCCGGTTCATATCCAGATCAGCGCGGCCTTCCAGCGCATCAAGAGCAGCCGTGACCGCCAGATTGTAGTCCGCACGGATGTGTGTGTCGTAGCCCGTCTCGCCTTGTCCTGGCCCTTCCAGCGAGAGAGTCGCCATGCCCCGATTCAGAAACACCTGCTCCCAGTTGAAAAACTCCTCTTTCGTAGAGTCCAGTCCGGGGAGCAGAATCACCAGCGGAGGCGTGCCGCCTGCCCGCCGCAGGTTGCCATAGAGCATCTTGCCCTCGAAGGGGATTTCCAGCCGTTCGGCGGTTGGGTCAAGCTGGCGATGCGCGGATCGCAGGCTGGCAACAGCTTGATCCGCCGCCGCCCGATACTTTGCCATATCCAACATCCAGACAAATTTGGCAAAGTGATAACTCAGCGCAGCCCGAACCCATGCCTCACCTGCCGAGCGTGTCCGGCCTGCGGCTTCCGCTGCGCGAGCCAGATCAGCGTGAGTGTCGCCAATGGCGACCCATGCATCCAGCCATTGATCCCAGGTATCAACCTGGCGAGTGGTGCGAACAAAGTCGTTGTAATCGACTCCCTGCGAAGTGAAGCGGGGCGCCCAGTTGGCAATCGCAGCCTCAACGCGTGCATCAGGCATTTTGTTTGGCTCCTCCATTGGCGGCGATCTCTTCGATAGAAATCCCCAGATCATCCAGCACGACCCACGCGGCATTGCGGCCAGGCCCGCCGGAAACCGAGCCGCCGGGATGCGTGGTCGATCCGGTCTGGTACAGTCCGGGGATCGGCATCCGATGGCTTGCCCAGTTCGGAACCGGGCGCATCGCACCC
>JAHEME010000070.1 GCA_024643825.1 Chloroflexota bacterium
GTGCTCACCCTGTTTAGTTTCTGGCTGGCGAATACCGCGCTGGGGTGGGGGATCGGGGCGTTGGGTTACACAGGCGTTGCAGACCCGGCGGGTCTACCGCTGTTTGGAATTGTGATGGGGTTGATCGGTTTGTTGACCATGCCCGTCACTAACAGCTATTCTCGCTGGCGGGAGCGTCTCGCAGATCGCTACGCCCTCGAATCTACCCGGAAGCCGGGGCCATTTGCGGACGCAATGATGCGGATAGCAAATCAGAATCTGGCCGATGCTGACCCTCCATCATGGGTGGTCATGCTGCTCCATTCGCATCCCCCCATCAAAGAACGAGTCGCGGCTGCCCATGCTTTTGAAGCCGCCAGCTAATGGAGATATGATGTACAACCCGCCAGACCCTACGAGCTACAACGCCCTTGTCTGGGAAATTGTGAAGCAGATCCCGGAAGGGATTGTCAGTACGTATGGGCAGATTGCCTCGATGATTCCACCCCCCGAAGATGTTGACCCCGATCAATATGCGCGGCTCTCTCCGCGCTGGGTCGGCACAGCAATGAATGCGACCCCTTCTGGCGAGGGTATCCCCTGGCAGCGGGTGATCAACAGCCAGGGGAAGATCAGCCTGCCGAAGGGAAGCAGCGGGGCAGATGAACAGCATGGCCTACTGGAAATGGAAGGCGTGGAATTCAATTCACAGGGTCGGGTTGACTTTGAAATCGTAGGCTGGGAAGGCCCCTCCGAAGATTGGTTGACCATGCACCATCTGCTACCACCACGCTCCCTCAAGAGACGATCCGAGCCACCAGCAACCCAGCCTTCGTTATTCTAGCTCGTTCACCGAACCGGAAGATCATGAATCAGTGGTTTGAGTACGTGGGGAATATGCACATGCATACTCCCTATTCGGATGGCGAACAATCCCACGCGCAGATCGCAGCATCTGCGATTCAGGCGGGGCTTGATTTCATAATCGTAACCGACCACAACGTCTGGGTAGATGGTCTCGAAGGCTACTATGAGGAAGGGCCAAATCGCCGCGTACTGTTATTGGTTGGCGAAGAAATACACGACCCCCGACGCGATCCGCAAATCAACCACATGCTGGTATTCGGGGCCGAGCAGGAACTTTCCGCGTATGCACCCAACCCCCAGCGAGTCATCGAGGCCGCCAGGGAAGCGGGAGGAATCTGCTATCTGGCGCATCCTATTGAAAAAGCCGCACCTGTTTTTGGAGAAGATGCGCTTCCCTGGGAAAACTGGGATGTAGAAGGCTATCATGGAATCGAACTCTGGAACTATATGAGTGAGTTCAAGAGCCATCTATCCAGCCAATCGGCTGCCATTCGAGCCGCGTTTAACCCGGATCGATTCATCAGCGGTCCGTTCCCGGAATCGCTGGCGCTGTGGGATCGGTTGCTGCGAGAAGGCAAGCGTGTGCGCGCCATCGGAGGAGCCGACGCGCATGGAACACGCTACTCGATGGGGCCAGTGAGCCGCGTTCTCTTCCCCTATGATTACTTATTCCGCTGCATCAATACGCACATCATCACCAATGGCCCGCTGAGTGGGCATATGGATCAGGATAAGAGCAAGGTTCTGTTTGCGCTTCAAGAAGGGAATGCGTTTATTGGCTACGATCTTCCCGCCTCCACGCACGGATTCCGTTTTTCGGCGCAGGGACACAATACCTTTGCCATGATGGGGGGACGAATCCGGCTGGGACATGGGATCACGATTCAGATCGCCACCCCTCAAATTGCGGATGTTCGTTTGATCAAAGATGGGGAAGTGATCGAACGGGAGGTCGAGCATCTGTACAAGACGTTTATCGCCCGATACCCCGGTGTGTATCGGGTAGAGGCGTATATCCACTACAAAGGAAAGCAGCGAGCATGGATCTTCAGCAACCCAATCTATGTCGTTCCGTAACCACTGCTCAAAAACAAAAGCTGGCAACTACGCTGCCAGCGGCGTTCCATCAAAGTATTTATTGTTTTTAGCGCGAGGCCTAGGCTTCACCTACATTCGTAGGCATCTCTCGATTTGCCGGGCTAGTTGCGCAGGCTTGTATGTTCAGCCTAATCGTCTAGTTCTATATTTAATTCTTCCAGTGCTCCTCGATAGGTTCCTCCTATATTGCAACCGGAACTATCTTCATCTTACGAGGTTTTCAGGTCTTCTGTCAATCATTTGAGACGAGATCGTAAGGACCCAGAAACTTCCTACTCCACGAAAATCTCCACGCGCTCGTCGTCGTCTTCATCGGTAACATCGACGATCTTGCCGCGCGCACCCTGGTTGATCATATCTACCACTTCTGCGAAATCGAGACCCTCTAGATCAGGGGCAAAACGTGCGCCGATCCGTACCGCAACGTTGAGCAAACTCAAAGGAATGTTGATGCTAACTTTGGTCTTACCAGTAGGGCCATCGGTGACACGTACGCGGAGCGTACGTGCAGGGTCACTAGGGACAGCCTCGGCGGTAGCCGTGCGGTTCTCTGCACTATGAAGCGCACTCAGAAGGCGTGAGCCTTCCTCAGCCGTGATTTTTCCTTCCGCGATCATGTTGAGAATCTTAAGACGTTCGTCAGCAGTAGACATCCTGGTTCCTTTGCAGAAGCCGTGTGATTAATTTACCAGGGAAACTCGTAGCGCATTTGAATCAGCGACCGTGTTTTCCGAAAGCCAAGACTCGTCAGCAAGTCTTCTACGGGGGCGTCCCCGGCGGTGGTTTCGAGTCGGATGATCCGATTTTCCATATCGGGGCCTGCGAGTGCCGCGCGCAGAAGGGACTGACGATCTGAGGGCGATTCAAGGGCCGGATCAAGAAACAGTGAAATTCGAGAACGCCGCCAGCCGCTCGATGTGATCCACAGTGAACCCAGCAAGCGATTCGCGTGGGCCGGGTCAGGAAGCACCCACCTCTCGCGGGAGAGGTCTACCCAACTGGCAGCCCCCTGAAACACGCCGCCCTGAACGTCTTCCTTGCTCAACGGCTGCGTCCAGGCCATCCCGCCAAGTCGTGCCCGGCGGAAGATCAGGTCGATTTCTGCGGGGCCGTCGGATGGCAAGCGAGGCCGCACGGAGAGTTCATCTGCATGACTATCGGGTTGGCGTTCCACCCCATGAGCCGATTCCCATTGATTCAGGGTTTCATAGATAGTGAAGTTCATCCCCCGGTAGAGATTCAGAGCCGCCTCATTGTCTTCTTCTACCTGGAGGGCTACCCATCGCCCGCGCTGCTGTTCCACGCGATCCATCGCGGCGTGCATCAGCACATTGGCGATGCCCCGTCGCTGGTAGGAGGGATGAACGGCAACGTTAGCAATGAGCCACCCTCGACCAGACCAGGGATGATGACCTGCCGCGAACAGGCTGACGTTCCCCACCACGCGCCTGCCGACTCACCACACGAAGCCTCGACCCATTTCAATGCCGAGACGATCCAATAGGGCCACAATGAGAAGCAATGGCCCTAGCCTGCCGACCCACTTCATTTCTTCGATGGCGGCGCGACCACTGGCATCCAGACTTGCGCCGAAGCACGTTTCCACAAGCTCGGCAATCTGGTAGAGGTCTCGCACCAGATTGGTGCGCTGAACAGTTCCCCCGTCAGAGACTTCACGCTGGCGCACCAGGGCGGCGGCCATGCTACCTCTTTCCTTCAAGCGCGGAGATCAGCATTTCGGCTTCTTGTACCGTGATTTTCCCATGTTCCAGCATTTGAAGCACCGCCATGCGCTCCTGCTCGGCAACGGGTTCAGAGTGTTGAAGGCCAGCATCAGAAGGCCCGCCCCAGTTTTGCCCCCCCAGATCACGCTGGGCGCTCACCACTGTTTTGGTAACACGCTTCTGCGCATCTTCGACTCGTTGGCGGGCTGCTTCCAGCTTACGCGAAACCCGGCTCCGCACATGGTGGGGAAGGGCATTAAGAGCAGGCTCGAAGCTGCTGAAGCTAGCATCAATCTGGTTGAACACTTCATCCAGCCGGAGATTGAAATCTTCCAGATCATAAAATGTGTCATCTTCGGGATCGAATGCAGTGGTAGTTCTGATGCGGATTCGACCATCTGCGCTGGCATTGATCGTGGCTTCCCCATTGCCGATCACGGCAGAGAATGTCTCCCCTTCCTGAGAGAAGTTGAACGCAGTATTGGCTTTGACTCCGCCCCCAGCCTGCGCGATCACTCGCAGATTTGCGTTCTCCGGGATCGATACTTCCGCATTGCCATGCGCATAGAATTCAAGTTGAGCACCTGCATCCAGGGCGGTCCGGAGCACGACATTTCCTTCGACTTCCCCGATGTGGCCGCCAGCAACAAGGTCTCTCCCGGAAAAATGCCCCTGCACGCGGCTGATTGCCAGCATCCCTGACACATCATGTACGGTTAGATGCCCCGCCGCGTTTTCCAGAGAAAACGACCCATTGACGTTCCGTACGTTCAGTTGACCATCCACGTTGCCGATGGAAAGCGAGCCTACCTGCCGAACTGATACAGAACCATCGACAGATTCTATGGCAACCGTTCCCAGCACCTGTTTGAGGCGCAGGCTGCCATCCACCTTGCCGATGGTCACATTGCCATTTTCCGGAAAGCGGATGACGCAGCTTCCATCCGTCTGAATGGTGATTGCGCCTTCACTTTCCGTAATGGCGGTATCCACATCATTGAATTCGACAATGGTTTCTTCACGGCTTGAGCCGCGAATTTCAACACTGCCATCGCACGAGGTTATATGGATGCTCGGTACAAGACCAAGAGAAAACCGCTTTGCTGGCATACTTATTTCCTAATCCCCCTGGAGCAGGGTGATAGCCTCCTCGGACGTAATTTCACCACGACTGAGCTGATCAAGAATCTTGCCGCGCTCTGATTCAGAGATTCCGCCAGTGGGCTGCGCGTAATCGCTGATCACGTCAAAGCCCATCGTACGGATAATATCTTCAAGCCGCGACCGGACGGTCGGATACGAGATTCCCAATTCCTTCTCTACACGCTTGATAGTTCCCTCACAGCGAAGGAACGTTTCAACAAAGTAGACTTGCTCTGCATTCAACCGTGACAGCCGCCCCAGAACAAAGTGCCCTTCGAGCGACGTATCGCAATTAGAGCACTGCAAACGGGTTACATGGAGGGTTTCACCACAGACCGGGCAGTGACCGGGCATTGGATACATTGTCACCTTATCCTATTCAGGCTGCGCACAGCCCCATATCAATATAATAAAGTATGATATTGATTTTGTCAATATCAGAATCAATAATATCACATATTATCTTGTTTTTCGCATCCAATGCTACAGGCGAAGCTCATTGCGCCCCCTGGACTGGCTTGCGCGTCTCTCCGCCCCGCTGAATCGCTCGTATGCGCCGTTCCAGCTTGGTACGGGGCAGCATCACAAGCCGCTTGCATCCGCCACACCGAAGCCCAATATCCGCCCCCAGTCGATACACTTCCCAGGAGTTTGCGCCGCAGGCATGTGGCTTCTTCAGGGTCAGTACATCACCTAACTGCAAATCCATCGGCATGACGCACTCCTATAGGCGAAGAGGACTGTAATCGACAGCGTTGTCGTCCAGGTCCAACGACTCACCGATATAGTTGCTGGTAGTCTGTGGACTGGCATGCCCCAGCATCAGTTGAACCTGCTCAATGCTGGCCCCACCCCGCCGCGAAAGCAGCGCGGCTGTTCGCCGGAGGTCGTGAGGCTTGACCGCTGGCAGCCCCACAAGCGCCGTATAGTAGTTAAGCATCCGATAGACTGCGTGCGGCGTCATTCCTTTTCGATACGAAAGCACCTTACCATCTTTGGTGATGGGCACAAACACGCGCCGATCCGGGTTCAAGGTATCCAGCCCCGATTCCTGACCCCACCGAGTAAGTGCCCGCCACAGCCACACCGGAAGTTTCAGGGTACGAACGCGCCCATGCTTCCCTTTGAGGTTGGCAAGTACGTTGTGACCATCTAATTCTGCGATATGCCCCCAGGTAAGGTTGCACACTTCGGAACGACGCAGACCCAGCGTGAGCAACAGGCCGAGGATCGCGGAATCCCTGACCCCCTTGACCGTATCTACACCGGGAGCAGCGAGAAGTTGCTTGGCCTGCTGTGCCGTCAGCCGCTTGCCCTGAAGTTCCCCGCGCACGATGGGAGCCTTCACCAGATCTAACTGCGGAAGCCCCGCAGCCAGAGTCGGGTCAAGGGCCGCCGCCGTACGCAGCATCCCTTTGATCGTATTGACATGTGCCTGAACCGAACGAGGGGCCAGGTCACGCGCATCGCGCAGGTAGGCAACGTATTGTTTCAGATGAGCGACAAACGGGGCTGGCTCCTGTTCTCGCTGCCAGCCAAGAAACGATTCCAATCGGCTGGCATAGGCTCGCTGCGAATTTGGAGCCATGCCTGCCACATACGTCACTACCGCTTTGCGGAACACCCCCTCCGTCCCACCCTCGCGCACTACTGGAACAATGGCGCTCTCGCCTGGAGCAACCGGGCCGCCGGACTCTTCTACAAGCTCGCCTTCGATCACCTCATTACTATCCATTAGGCATCCCCTTGCAAAAGATGGTTCTTCTGGCGAGAGTAATGCATTCCAGGCGGAATGTCAAATAAGTCGCTATATCTGCTAATATCGTTATCTATATTTTGGCACGAATCAAGCCTTTGTGCCTGCTGTTACGCTATTGTAGTGCATTCGGGACTCTAGTCCCGTTGATTCTCCTGAATGGATCGGTTAGCTTAGATATATATGGGGAGAGAACCATCGGGCACTATTTTCTGGAGGTAGGATCGAATGAAGAAACATCGGTATCTATTCGTAATGACAGCAGGCTTGCTTGTGATGGCTTTTTCGGCAGCGTGCAGCGCACTCGCTACCCCGGCCCCACAGGTCGAAGTTCAGGTGGTAACTGCAACAGAACCCCCGGCAACTCCTGAGCCGGAAGTTCTGATCATTACCGCAACCAGTGCGCCAACCGACGTAATCGCTGCGACACAGGAACCTGCACCCACTGAAGAACCGGCAACCTCGGAACCTGCCACTGCAGAACCAGCCGCTTCTGGCGACCTGGGCATGGCGGGAAATCCTGTGGTCAGCAACGGGCAATGGATTCCAGTGAAGGATCGGATGGCGGGGATGGAATGGGTGTTGATCCCTGCTGGATGTTTCACAATGGGCAACAAAGACGGCTTTACCGAAGAGACACCCGAATATCAGATTTGTTTTGACAATCCGTTCTGGCTCACGACCACCGAGATAACGAACGAGCAATACGGCTCACAGGGACCGTGGGCCGGGGACGATCTACCCCGCGCCGATATCACCTGGGATCAGGCGACCCAATTCTGTGCAGGAAAGGGAGCGCGGCTGCCCAATGAGTCGGAGTGGGAATATGCCGCTCGCGGCCCAAGTGACTTCCTATATACAATGGGGGACACCTTAGAGGCAGGGTTTGTCGTTCATGGTGGCAATTCGTCCAGCCCGGTGGCGGTTGGTAGCCAGCCGCAGGGTGCATCATGGGTTGGAGCAGTGGACATGTTGGGCAACATCCGCGAATGGATCAGTTCTGGGTGGGAAAACTATCCGTTTGATTCCGAGGACGGACGGGAGCGCCCTCCCTCCGCAGGTGAGACGCGCCGAGTCGTACGCGGCGGCTCGTATCAAACCGGAGCTTCCACGCTGCGCGCTACCTTCCGTGAGTTTTACGATGCCGGGTCAAGCACTATCGACATTGGCTTCCGCTGCGCTATGGACTATCAGCCGTAGAGTCAAAGCAGCATACAGGACTCAAGAGGGCGGGGAAAACCCGCCCTCTTTTTTGTTCTCATGCAGGGTATATGGATCAGTTTTCGGGAGCGCCGTTATTGATCCAGTTGATCACCAACTGAAGCTCGTCCGGCGTGAAGGAAGCAAAGTGCCCATCCCTCTGCCGCTGAATCAGCGGGCTATCCTCTGCGCTGCCCGGCAGGATGACTGGCCCATCATTGCCACCTTGCATAGCCGAGTTGTATGTCTCCAGCACCAGTCCACCCGTGGCCACAGTTGCGCTGTGACACGCTAGACATCGTTGCTTAAAGAGCGGCTGCACATCCGTAAAAGTTGGATCCGTGACAGCGACAGAAGGTACCCCTTGCTCCGGCTCTTGTTCCTCGGTGGCGGGTTCCTGCACCGCACCGGGCGGGACGCCTTCACTCTCGTCTAGCGCCGCCTGCTGCTGCTGATCCAGGAGATCGGCAAGACCGGGCGCGTCCAGCCCCGCAAAGTGCCATGCTGTTCCGTGACAGGCCGAGTTTGAGCAGAACGAGGAATTATCCGATCCTCCCGCGTTGCTCACATCGTGACATGCCTGACAGGTTTGATCGATGGACTGGTTGTGAAGTGCGATCCAGTGCGTGTTGAAGTGAGACTCTGGCTGCTGCCCTGTGGCAAGAGGAAGGACAGGCTCGATCACGCCCGGCCCAACTACTTCCGGGATCGAGTGGCACAGATTGCATTCTAAACGGATGGCATCACCTGCTTCATCAATGTGCTGCCCATCATGGCAACGGAAGCAGCCGGGCCAGTCTTCGTGCCCCAGATTGTTAGGATGGGTCTCCCAGTCGATCTCTTGATCACGAAACACCGTGTCGGCATAGATCGCGTTCAACGTCACGACCGCCTGAGTGATTGAATCTTCATTCTTCTGGAAGAATTCCGGAAATTCCGACTTGTAGTAATCGGAGAGGCCATCAATTGCTGCATGAGCCTCGCCATCTGTCTCATACTTCTCACTGAGGACGCGCACGGCCTCGCGCCGGATAAACGGAATCGAGACATCCAACTGTCGGCGGGATAAAGCGCTGTCTACGGCATCTTCCGGGGGCAGGATGTTGTGCGTAATGCGGTTGTGACAGGTGATGCAGTCAATACGCTGCTCCGGGAGGGCATCCAGCTCCTCGCTGGAAAGATCAGTGTTCAGGGCGGTATATACATTCTCCGTCCCATCAGAGTTGACTACGCGCACAACCGGAATGGTCTGATCCAGTTTGTCTGTCGAGCGATAGTAGACCTGATTCTCGACGTGCCAGTGGATGCCTCGGCCCAACCCCTCACGGCTGGAGCCTCCTCCGGTACGCAGCGCCAGATAGATCGAGTATTGCGTATTCTGATCATCGTCCAGAAAGTGAACATTTTGCCGGAGCGAGTCATCTGAGAACTTGGAAGGGTAGTGGCAGCGTTCACAGGTATCACGAGCCGGGCGGAGTTCCCCTGCATAGATGGGATACTCGTAGGTGCGAAACGCCAGTGCCGTAACGTGTTTGATATCCCCGGCCTTGCGGCTGATCCGTGTCGCAACAAAACCTTTACCAATGTGACAATCCACACAGTCCACACGTGCGTGTGGTGATATCTGATACGCGGCGTATTCAGGCGGCATCGTATGGCAGGTTGTTCCACAGAAAGTCGGGGAATTGGTGTAGTCCCACGCATACGTCCCCGCCGTGAGCAGGATGAAACTCAGCACTCCAAGTACAGCATAGGGCATGATCCGCTGCCACCGTGGGGCTGTGGTAGGTGGGAAGAAAAATCTGCGCATGGTGACGCGTATTTGGGCGAAGAAGGCCCTAACCTTTTGCATGTACCCTCCTTTTGAGTAAATCGTATCTCTTAAGAAACCTCACGAGAAGATCATCCCACTGGCGGGAGAATTCCGAACGTGCCGATCCTCACATTCACTGGGTGAAATATGATACCTTGTATCCACAAGAGCAAAAAGCGGCTTTCCTTTCCCCTGGGTAGGACAACAGAATAGCGTGGTCATGCAACAGCCCCGACCAGAGTCTGTTTAGGGGGTCTGCCGCGACGTTTGGGAGGGACAAAGGGAGGGATGGGACATTTGAACATGAGCAACT
>JAHEME010000071.1 GCA_024643825.1 Chloroflexota bacterium
CGCGTGGTGGAACTTCCTTTTGCGGAGGGCGATGAAGTCGCTGCCGGGGATGTAGTCGTGAAGCTGAATACAGATTTGCTTTTCGCACAGAGGGAAGGCGCGGAGGCGCAGCGGCAGATCGCCATTGCACAGCGAGACCTCCTCAAAGCCTTCCCACGTGAAGAGGTCGTTCGGCAGGCGCAGGCACAGGTCGCGATAGCCCAGGCAGCGGTAGATGCTGCCAGCGTTGCAGTCGCGGATGCAGCCGCTATTGCCAGTGACCCACAGGAGATCGAGCTTCAGGTGGTGGATGCGCAGACACAACTAGCGGTTGCCAGCCAGCAGCTTGCTGCTGCCCAGACTCAATTCACAGCCTCGGATCGCGCCCAGGAAGACTATTACAGCGCGATCTCATTCATCGAAGACAAGAACGGCCATATTGGCTTACCGAACGGCCAAACGATCAAGCTGTGGCTGCCCTTCGATGCAGTGCTTGCACCCCAGCATTATCAGGAAGCATCGGCGAACCTGCAAGCGGCGCAAGACGCCGTGTCGGGAGCGCAGCAGCTTTTAGGAACGTTGCAATCATTTGCCGCCGATCCGGCGGCTCTGCGGGCGCAGGTCGCCAGTGCTGCCGGACAGCTTGCTACTTCCAAAGCATCTCTTGAACGAGCGCAAGCCGAGCTTGAGGCGCTGAAAGTAGGGGCTACCGAAGAAGACCTGGTCGTCGCCAATGCCCGCATTGATGAGGCCCAGGCTGCCGTCGATGCCATCGATGTGCTGATCGCCAAGATGACCATCAGTGCCCCACTGGGGGGCGTTTTGCTGGAACAAAGTGTGCATGTTGGCGAACTGGCTGTGCCGGGTCTCCCCGTAATTACACTGGCAAATCTGGATACCGTTGATCTCACGGTGTATCTGCCCGAAGATCAGTTCAATCGGGTACAGCTCAATCAGGTGGTGCAGGTGAGGGTCGATTCGTTCCCTGGTAAGGATTTTGAGGGCATGGTGATTCATATCAACAGTGAAGCGGAATTCACACCTCAGGGAGTTCAGACCCGTGAAGAGCGCGTGAATCTGGTCTATGGGGTCAAGATTCGCATTGATAATCCGGGTCACGATCTCAAGCCCGGTATGCCCGCCGATGCCTCATTAAAGTAGCCATCTGGAATTTACGATCATCCTTCAGGCAAGGTGCAGGGAGTATTTGATGAGGAAAGCATTTCGACTACGGCTGCTTAGTTTGTTCCTGGGTGCGTTGTGGCTGGCTGGCTGTGCGTCGCTCAATGGTCAGGCAGCGACCGGGGGCAATTCAGAAGCCGCCGCAGACCTGACTGCCTCCGGCTTCCTTGAGGCGGAAGAGATTCATGTAGTAGCCGAGACCAGCGGAAGGGTAGCAGAAGTGCTGGTTGATGAATCCGATCCAGTTAAGGCCGGGGACGTTGTGGTGCGGCTCGATGATGCCTTGCTGCAAGCGGATCGCGCGCAGGCAGTCGCGGCCCTGAATGTGGCGCGAGCGAACCTCGCCCAACTGCGAGCCGGGGCCACCCCGCAGGAATTGGCAGCCGCCGAAGCGGCTGTAAATGAGGCAAGCGCGACTCTGAAGGGAGCACAGGGGGCCGCCGGCAGCGCATGGGCGGCGGCTGGCAACCCTCAGTCGATTGATGTACAGATCGTCGCAGCACAAACGCAGGAGAGCCTGACACTCCGCCAAATTGATCTGGCAAAGGTGCAGCTTGAAGAAGCGCAAATCAAACTGAATTGGCTGCAAAGCCAGTCTGGGGATGACCGCGATGGCAAAGCTATCGAGTTCCAGCAGTATGAGGTGCAGATTCTGGAAGCGAATGTTCGCGCCGCCGAAGCGCAATATCTGGGCGCGCAGCAGAAGCTCGATCTGCTGAACCAGCAGCGGGGGCGGCCTCTCTCTGCATTAGCCCAGGCGCATTCTGCCCAGTCCCGCGTGTCAATTGCCCAGGCGCAGATTGATCTGGCCCAGGCAAAGTTTGATCTGGTGGAAAATGGGGCATTGCCGCAGGAGATTCGCATAGCTGAAGCACAGGTCGCTGCGGTGCAATCGCAAATAGACTTGATCGAAGCAAAGATCGCACAGCTAACGTTGATTGCTCCCATCGACGGGATCATAGCTACACGGTCGATCCAGGTGGGGGAGACGGCACAACCGAACGTCACCCTGATGACGATTTCTGATCTTAGCGCCTTGAAGCTGGTGGTCTATATCCCTGATCCGCAGATTGGGTTGGTGCATCAGGGTGCTCTGGTGCATATTTCGGTGGATTCTGAGCCGGGCAAGACCTTCGATGGGGTCGTGACACTGATCGCACGTCAGGCAGAATTCACACCCCGCAACGTACAAACCGAAGAAGATCGGGTGAACCTGGTCTTCGCAGCAGAAATCGCAATTGATAATGCAGATGGTATGTTGAAGCCGGGAATGCCAGCTGATGCCACCATCCTTGTTCTTCACTAGCAGTAGGTTCCCATGTGGTTTGTCTCTCTTCCCATGAGGAGCAGCGTACCATATTCAGCTTGAAGGAAAGACAATACACTCAATGAGTTGCGTGAGGGTTGATTTCGTCTATCCTAACAGGAATGTGGTAGGCTTATTTCGATATGGTCGGCGAACGCTGTGCTGCTGATCTCTATTTTGGAAACTGCTGCCGGGGAATGCTGGCTATGGATTACCGGGATGGGACGCAAAACCCAGATCTCTATCAGTTGCTCAGTGTGATGCCAAAGGTCGATTTGCATCGCCATCTGGAAGGCTCTCTGCGGCTGGGCACGATGGCATCCATTGCCAGCGAGTATTCGATGGGTTTACCGGGGGATAACTTCGAAGAATTTCGCCATCTCGTCCAGATCACCGCTGAGGACGAACACAGTTCCACCGTTTTTCTCTCTAAATTCAAGACTCTGCGTGAGTTTTACCGTTCTCCTGAGATCATTCAACGGATTGCCTACGAAACGGTCGCCGATGCTGCCGAAGATCATGTGATCTATCTGGAGCTTCGCTTCACGCCGATTGCCCTGGCACGCAGCGAAGGCTACTCACTGGCTCAGGTGACGGATTGGGTATTACAGGCCACAGGTCAGGCTGCACGGGACACAGGGATCGATGTGGGGTTGATCCTGAGTATGAACCGTCACGAAAGCGTCGAGCTTGGGCAGGAAGTAGTAGACATTGCGATTGCTCGAAGCAACGATGGCATCGTAGGAGTTGATCTGGCAGGGGCTGAGGATAAGTTTTCTGGTGAGCCGTTTGCCGATGTGTTTCGTAAAGCACGCGATGCAGGGCTGAACCTGACGATCCATGCGGGTGAATGGGCAGGCCCGGCCAGCGTGGAAGAGGCAATTGATGTACTTGGCGCAGCGCGGATAGGGCATGGGGTTCGTGTGATTCAAGACTCGGAGATGGTTCGACGGGTGCGCGATCAGCAAATTGCTCTGGAAGTTTGCCTGACAAGCAATCTGCAATCCGGCGTGGTGCCCGATTTCAACCACCACCCGATTGGAGAACTATATCAGGCGGGTGTGATCACCACCTTGAATACCGATGATCCGAGTATTTGCGCCATCAACCTCACAGATGAATATGTAGCGGCCATCGAAAAGACTGGGCTGAGTCTGGGGGATGTCAAGCAGCATATTATCAACGCTGCGAATGTGGCTTTTCTGCCAGACGATGCCCGCAAAGCCCTGGTGAAACGCCTCACAAGAGACCTGATGGTGGATGGGCCGGAAACAGCACAAGCATCACCAGGGATGTAAGGCGAAAGCCTCATGGCTTCGATGGGCGGATTGATCCGCCTTTTTGTTTCCTTGCAACCAGCTCGACGCTGTTATAATGGGTAGCATCCATCAAAGCACAGAGAAGGCAAGCGAGGAATGCCCCAGAAGCCCCTGGAATCAGACTATGAGAAGGCCCGTGAGCAGATGGTCGCGCAGCAGATCGCCAGACGGGGAATCTCACATCCGGGAGTGTTAGAGGCGATGCGCCGGGTTCCACGTCACCGATTTGTCCCCGCCGAATCACTGCCTTACGCCTATACAGATGGCCCGCTGCCGATTGGGGCAGCACAGACGATTTCCCAGCCCTACATCGTTGCAGAGATGACCGAACTTCTGGAACTGAAACCAACGGATCGTGTGCTTGAAATCGGGGTAGGGTCAGGGTATCAGACGGCGATTCTGGCAGAATTAAGTCGGGAAGTCATCGGGATAGAACGTATCGCGGGGTTGGCAAATCATGCAGCGAATTTGCTCCATGAACTTGGTTATCAAAATGTAGACATCCATGTAGCAGATGGTACCAAGGGGTATGCGGAGAAGGCTCCTTATAACGCCATTCTGGTAGCGGCTGCTTCCCCATCGATCCCGGAGCCGCTGATGGCACAGCTTGCCGAGAATGGACGTATGATCATCCCGATTGGGGATGACGACGGGCAGGTGCTCGAACTAGTGATCCGCAAAGGAGAGAGCCTGCACATTTACCAGCTAACCCCTGTGCGGTTTGTGCCTCTGATCTGGGAGTATGGGTATCTCCAGGGATGAGGGTTCTCTCTAGGCGTTGTGCTTCACGTTGATGATATCGCCCTGAGCCATGACATAATCGCGCCCTTCCAGGCGCAGTTTCCCCACCTCTTTCGCTTCTACCAGCCCCCCCAGTTTGATCAGCGTATCAGCAGAGATGATCTCCGCCTTGATGAATCGGCGCTCCAAATCGGTGTGGATGCGGCCAGCGGCCTGCTGGGCCGTCGCTCCGACCGGGCATGTCCATGCACGGCATTCATCTTCCCCGACCGTATAGAAGGTTTGAATATGAAGCAAATCGAATGATTGGCGAACCACTCGGTCTCGCATCGCCTCTGTGATCCCATACTCGCCCATGAACTCGGCGGCCTCTTCCGGGTCAAGCTGGGCGATTTCCATCTCAAGCTTGCCCTGAATGGGTAGGACTGCATCGTTCGCGCCTGCTGTGTGGAGGGCCTCCCCCACCGGGTGCTCTTCGTCTCCCGTATTGAGGAGAACGAGTTTGGGTTTGAGCGTCAGGAAGGTATAGCCCTTCAGGGTCTCGCGCTGCGCGGGGGTAAGTTCAACATCGCGCAGGGGTGTTTCGTTTTCGAGCGCCGCGCGGAGGGGTTCAAAGAGTTCAAGCTCTTTTGCGTTAGCGACCCGATCTTTGCCGCGCTGCATCTCTTCTTGCAGCTTTGTGATGCGATTCTCAATGATGAGCAGGTCACTGAGCAGGAATTCGCCGTCCAGAATATCCAGATCACGCTGCGGGTCAACCGTCTCTTCGGGGTGCGGCACGTTTGGATCATCGAAGGCGCGTACCACATGCAGGAAGCCATCCATCTGTGCGAGTTCGTTGCGGAAGGGGCCGCTTAAACCGCCCTCGCTGATGCCCTTCGCCAACCCACCAATATCCGAATACGTGATCTTGATGTGGACTTTACTCTCCGGGTTGAACATTGCCGTCAGCGTATCGAGCAAAGCATCAGGGACATCGACGACGGCTACCTGGACATCCAATTTCCCCGCGATGCCCATCGTGGCGGGGCGTGTAGAGCCTGTCAGCGCGTTAAAGATCGTAGTCTTACCGCTCATCGGCAGACCAACGAGTCCAAGTTTCATAAGGTTGTACTCCTGAGTATCAATTCTGCGGGGCGATTATACCGGATTATGCTGAGGAGTCGGGCATGAAGTTGTGCTACGGGGTCAGCCCGAGTTGCTGGGCCGCTTGCTGACACAGGGAAGTGCCACCTGCATCCAGCCAATCTGCCAGCGTCGGGCTTTGCTCCAACCCCAATTCCGCTTCTTCATAAATGCCGCTGGCCCAATACTGATAATTCTGAGTCTCGGTAGGCCAATCCGCAGGGGACGTATACAGCATCGACTGCCCCCCGTTGTAGGCTGCGAAGGAGAGGCCGGGGTCGCCGTTCGTAGTTGCAAGCAGTCCCCCCAGATACAGCAGCGCGCGCCCTGCGTTGACATCAGGGTCGGTCGGGTCTTCTCCTTCCTCAAAGTGCAAGGGGAGTACCTGAAACAACCCGATGGCCCCTGCGCCGGAAGTGATCGTTGGATTGCCACACGATTCAATCTGCATGATTGTGGCGATCATATTGGGTTTGATGCGGTAGGCAGTAGACCATGCTGCGATGTCATCCCCCCAGTAAGCAACTTCGGGTGTGAAGAGGGGGGAAATCTCCAGCGACCAGTTTGGTGGGGGCAGTTCATTCTGCACTGGTGCTTGCTCTGGATTCTCGACGATGTAGACTGGCTCCGGTTCGGTTTGCACCGGGACTTTCGGAAGCTGGCTGATCAGCCAGTGGAACCCGGATCGCACTGCATTGAGGGGTAGAGTCGGCTCAATAATCAGAATGATTAGCAGCAAAGCCCAGACGGGCAGCAGACGGATGACAACCCCCCACAGGGAAGGCGGCTGACGTTCTGCCTGTCGCTGCTCCTCACGAGCCTCTGCTCCACGTTTGATGACGACTTTCGGTTTGTTCCCAAGCAGGGGAATCCATCCTGAAATTGGGCCACGGGATGTTGTTACAGCCGAGGTCGCGCCTTTGGCACGAGGTGTGTTCGCTGGCTTTTTGATCCCGGCCTCTTTAGGTTTGGACTTCCCGCGCGGTTTTTCTGAAGCAGCACTCATACATGAGTCTCATAAGGATGATAGGGTAGATTATAGAAGCCGCGACCGTGCTCGACAATACAGAGTGACCCCACTCTCCTATCCCACATCGGAACCCGCGATGCGGGCATCCATTTCAGCGCGCTTGCGTTCGATGTCCTCCTCAGCAAGTGTGAACAAAAACAGGCTGTCTTCTTTGGATAATTCCGCTGTGAGCAGCAGATCGGGTCTCCTGCGCCACGTACGGCGCAGCGATTCCTCCCTGCGCCACTTCTCAATCTTTGCCCGGTGACCGGAGATCAGGACGTCTGGCACTGCCAGCCCTCGAAATTCGGGAGGACGTGTGTAGTGAGGATGTTCGAGCAATCCGGTGGCGTGGCTGTCTTTGGCGGGGGCATCGGGGTCTCCCAACACAGCAGGCAGCAGTCGGACGACGGCATCAACGATCACCATTGCAGCTAACTCGCCACCTGTTAGAACATAGTCTCCGATGGAAATCTCGTCGTTGATGACCAACTGGCGCACACGCTCATCGACTCCTTCGTAGTGCCCGCACACCATCGCCAGTCGTTCAGCCTGAGCAAGCTCCTGCGCGACGGCTTGTGTCAATACCCGTCCCTGTGGGGAGAGCAGGATCACCGGGAAGTCGCGTTCCGCAGGCAGCACATCCTCGATTGCCGCGATCACTGGTTCCGGCTTCATGATCATGCCGCCTCCGCCTCCATAGGGCGGTTCATCGGCGGTGTTGTGAGTATCAGTCGTATAGTCACGAATGTTGTGCAAATGGAGGGAAAACGCACCCATCTCTTGAGCACGTTTCATCATCGACTCAGTGAGTGGGCCTTCAAACATCCCCGGAAACAGGGTAAAGATGTCAATTCGCATGATCTAAGGATTCTGCGCCGGGTCTATGCGCCATTCATCAAAGCGCAGCGGCCCAGCGTGCAGGGGGGCAAATTCTACCCAGGGCTGAAATGCCAGTGGTCGCGCATAGAAGTACACCGGGATCAGGGGCATTTCCCCTCCGGGACCGAAGAATGCATCCTCAACCCGGCTGTAGACAGCCGCCCGGTTGGTCAAGTCATGGATGCCTGCTGCCCGAAGCAGATCGTCGTCAGCAGCAACACACGGACGCGCCGAATTGAGATAGGCCCGTGGGAAGTCCTCGCGGCATCCGACAATATCCGCCAACCAGTGCTGCGCATCTGGGTAGTCGGCCTGCCAGTTTAAGATGATTGCGCCGGGGCGCAGGGGGCGGAACTGGCGTTGAATTGGAGTGGGAGGTTCATGCAGCGCGATCAGAACTTCTTGCAGGGATCGCTGCTCCACCACAATTGTTTCCTCTGAGCAGCCAAGCGTGCTGCGCCATTGATCGGCGATGTTGTTCGCAATCGCCAACGATGCATCCGAGGTATCGGTCAGTAATGTGATCGCGGGCATCCCTAGGCAGTTGGGGAACCCGGCCTCAGAAAGAGCCACGCGCGCGGCTTCTGGATCGAAGGTGCTCCCAACCGTCCCGTAGGAGGGTGCGCCGATCATTCCAGGGGGTATAAGCGAAGACGCGGGTAATGCGGCGAATCCCGCAGGCTCCAGCACAGCGTCGATCAGCGACTGTCGGTCAAGAGAGAGCGCGAGGGCCTGCCGCAGCCCGGCCTGTTCCATCGGGGGTGTGTCATACGACGGAACAATGATCATCGCAGCCGGGAGGGCATGCAGCCAGAAGCGTGGATCATCCCCAAACGGCGTCGCAGCTATCTGATCGGGCGGGATGGATGCCATCGCCAGCAGGCCGTCGTTCCACGCCTGATACGCCTGATCGGGATCGTCGTTCAAGCTGATTTGAACCACATCCACGTTGCCAGATCGCTCCAAAGGCCAACTCTGGCTGGCGATGAGCGTGTATCCTTCCTCCACCGGGATCGTTGGTTGCAGGAGGTAAGGCCCGCTTGTCCAGATTGTGTCCGGTTGAGTCCAGGTATCCCCGGTTGTTTCCAGCAAGTCTGCCGGAACGGGGGTTAGAATGGGCGTGGAGAGCAGGGTAGGGAAGATCGCGCCGTTCTGCGTAAGCTTGAACTCGACTACGGTATCATTCAGTACACGCACACCAATGGTCTGGTTGAGAATCTCTGGCGTGATCCCTTCCGCAGGGAGCGAATAAATCTCGCGGCATCCTTGAATGAGGAATAGCGAGGCAACCAGAGGTGATGCGGTTTTATTTTGACACACGCGCTGAACCGTGAAAACAACATCGGAAGAGGTGACAGGTCGTATCTGCTCTATTTCCCCTGTTTCCGCGTTGATGCGCTCCCAGAAGACATCATCGCGCAGATACACTGTCCACGTAAGTCCGTCCTCTGATTGTTCCCATCGGTCGGCCATCTCAGGTTGCACCGTACCGCTATCGGGATTTCGCTGTGTGAGAGTAATAAACAGATTCGCCACCATGTCCTGCGATGCAGCTTCCAGCGGGGCGACCAGTGCCGGGTCAAGGGTGCTCGGTTGGCCGCCTATATCAACCCGAATGCTAATCGGGTCAGGCAGCGGAGTCGCTGACGGCTCGATCTCGGTGGAAGGTGCGTCTGTTTCCTTCGGTTCTTCCGTAACAGGAGTGGCGGAAGACGTGGCTGGCTTACATCCGTTCAGCATCAACGAAAGTGTGATGATGACCACTTTGGTTATTGTAAGCTTTCGGAGGTTCATTCAACAAGCCCCGAATCAAGCATGAGGAACATTTCATACTGGCTGAGTGATTCTTCAAACCTCAGCTCGCGGAGCTTTGGAACAAGGGGATCATCGTCAGGAACATTCACGTAAGAAAAGTCTGCATCCATGTGTAGCTGGAGCACAGATTCTAGCAGGTGTTCGCCCGCTTCTATCGAACTTGCGGCTGCATCGAGGAAAGCCGCGTGATCAGCTTCTGCTCGGTATACCGCACAACCAATGATGTGATCGTCTATTGGATCAACCACAGCCAATCCCTCTAACTGTCTAGCAATTGCATGGATGCTACTGGTCTCTCGCTGCCAGGCGTGTTCAACCGCGCTGAGAGTCTCTAGCTCGTGAAGGGCACGGCTTACCGGGATCATACGCAGCGAGAATCGCTCGTTCACTGCGCCGTTTGTCGGGAATCTGGCAGCAGATCGGAACATCACCAGCAGGCGGCGGCGTGTGGTAAAACCCAGGGATTCATACAGTGCAGATGCGTGCTTGTTCTGGGCGATCACTTCAAGTTGCAACGAGCGCAGATTGCGCAGGC
>JAHEME010000637.1 GCA_024643825.1 Chloroflexota bacterium
GATCTGTTCCGGCGCGGCGTTCGGTAAGGAGTCAACCTGTGCGATCAAGTTCATAATGTCGATGGCATATCCGATGTGAAATGGATTCGGCCCGGTATCAGACTCCGCATAGTTCCGATAATCCGACATCAATGCGAGATAGCCATGCTGGGCCAGCCAATCTGCCATCCGCCAGCTATCAAACCCTGACTGGTAATCCACGCGTCGAAGATAGCCGTGATTGACAATCGCCACCGGGAAAGGCCCATCTCCGTCGGGGATGTCAATCAATCCCGTGATTGTCAACTCATCGCTCTGATACATCATCCTCCGCTGTGTGAAACCTTCCCTAACCTGGGTGATGTCCCCGATCTCAATCCCCGGCCCACCATACGTACGCTGGGTCAGATCATCAATCCGCAGCCCATCAAACGGATCGCTGGTTGTAGGGACTAGTCTAGCGCGTGGTGAGTTCTCCTCGGTGGTATCTGGAAGGGTAACCGGCATAGGGGTAGGGCTGGGAACGATCTCGTCTGATGTGCTGGTCATGGCAACGCTTAATGGAGCGGATGAATCGTGTAGCGCAAGCAGCTCCTCCATGACTGATACTTCAGGTCGGCACGCCCCCAGCATCATCACACAGAAAATAGTGACAATTCCACAACCAACAGACTTACGCATCGATTACGGCCAATCGTCTTTTTCGTGATCGGCGAACAGCGGCAAGATGCCCGATTCGCGTAGTGCATTGAGGAGCGCGGGCATATCCTCGCGGCGAACGGCATGCGCATTTGGCCCCACTTGCTGACCCATCCACTGGGCGACACGGGCATCTTTGCGCATCCGTTCGTACACCCCAAGATCCTTGCTCGTGACGATCACGGCATCCTGTACAATGACCTCCTCAGGTTGTGCATGCCATGCTCCCAGCATCTTGAGTACATTCTGCGGGATGTTGTGCCCGGAATGCCGCTGCAAAAATGGGATAATGTGGGAGGGGATCGTGATCCCTTCCCCACTCACCCGCGTGAGCGCCTGTGCCGTGATCCGATAGCGATAGACACCATCGTCCACTTCCCCGCGAGGGGACGCGAGGCCCACTGGGGGGGGGCTGATCCATGCTGTGAACCGTGAAAGCTGCACGCGCTCATAGCGTCCAAACACTCCCGGGACGGTGATGACACCCTGCGGATCAATCGAGATTCTGGCTTCTGGATCAGGGGGGGAAGGCCAATCCTGCTGACCGATCAGCGCAACTCCGGGGGGAGTTAGCGAGAACGCGCCGGGTGCGGATCGAACCAGTCCCATCCATCGCATCGGCCCTTCGAGGATGAAGCGGAGCAAGGCTCCTTCTACATGATCCCAGTATTGGAAGCCGTGAATGACTTCACCTGTATAGACATCGCGGAGATACCATGCACCGTAATCACCGCCAGCACGTTGAAAATCCGGGTTCGTCTGTTTGATGTGATCGATGAAGCTATCCAGGCTCCACCAGATTTCCGTTGGCACCTTTGCCAGATTTTCCAGCACTACTTGCCGGGCCATGCGTGGATCGTTGGGCCATTTATCGGCATCTAGCCCCGGGGTAAACGCCAGATCATTCCAGGTGGTTGAGTCGCGCCATGCTTCGGCTAACGAACGCAGTTGGTGCTGCCGAGGGGCCTCGAGCCAAGGACGAGAAGACTCCTTGTTCACGACTGTGATGCGCTGAGTCAGGAACTCATCGGCCCCGATGAGGCCCAGATCATGCAACAAATGCAGGATCATGGCTCGATAGGCGGGGAGCTTCCCACGGCGCAGATGCTGATCGATGGTTTCTACCGGATCGTTGTTGAACCAAACTTCGGTATTTACATCCCGAAGAAGGAGATAGCCAAGGATGGTAGCGGCATCATCAACCGATGCTCCCTGACCGCCTTCGAGACGACGGGGTGGAGCAACCGGGTATCCCGGTGGGGCTGGAATGTCGCTGGCTTCGATCTGGGGCAGGTAGGCTTCCAGATCGGAGGGAACAACGATATGTTCCTGGGGGCCGGTGGGCGTTGACTCGAACGAGCGGACAATCAATCCACGATAGTACAGGGATTCGGTGACGCTGACGGGTTCCAGCCAGGGTTTCTCTCGTTCCCGGCGGGCGGGGCCCATTGCACGGAGGTCGCCATAGCGACGTACGAAGTGCATAAACGGGATGCGCCCTTCATGTGCGAGGAGGTCAATCATGGCCTCCTGTTCCTGCTCATTGAGGCGCTGCCATGTCTCGTCTACAGCGTCTGGGTGAACCAGATTGGCGGCGAGTTCTTCGGCGGCGGCGGCCCGATCATCGGAGGATAGATCGACATCCCATTGGGAGGCGATCACCCGAAGGAGTTCGAGATCATAGTCAACGAGCGCACGAACCAGTGTTGGCATTCCAGAATGTTATCCTGCTTACCGAACGATGGGAAGATTGTACATCGTCACGAGATTTTGGGCAGGGGGCGCGAAGAACGAACGTCGTTCGCTTACAGGAGTTTGCACGCCTGACACTCTATTCAGTTTGTGGGGCCTGTGACATTGTGCGTGTCGGACACGCGGGTACAGTGGAGTGTAGAACAGTGCGAAAGACCGTCGCAGGCATGCACCTTCTACAGCGCGAGCACACAATCTGACACAGCGGTATGGCAGATTGCGCTCTCTCCGGGACACAACGGACAGTGCGC
>JAHEME010000638.1 GCA_024643825.1 Chloroflexota bacterium
GGGGTTAGCTAGGTAATCGGTGCATCGGCTTGAACGAAGTGAAAGCGCACCTTGAGGTGCGGCTAGTAGAAGGCCCTTATAGGGCCAGGTCATGCCACCCGCTATGCGGGTGGTCATGACTCATGGAGATGTGAAGCGTGATTTATAAGAGGATTGTTTGTAGATAAAGAGCCGCAAATCCAGCCAGCATCGCCACCAGTGCAAGCCAGTCCAGCCGAGTCATGGCGATGTCGCGGCGATGGGTGCGTGGACGATCCAGGCCGAAGCCGCGAGCGGCTAACCCGATGGCAAGTGAGTCACTCAGCCGAAGGGATGCGATGATGATAGCGATCAGCGTGGGGACAGCCGCCCGCGCACGTTTGAACACTCCCCGTTCGCTGAGATCCCAACCCCGCGCCTGTTGCGCTTCGGAAATCGTGGAATAGAGATCACCCAGCATGCCCATATAGTGAACGGCGAGACCAATGGTCATCCCCAGCGGATACGGCAGACCGAGTTTTTCCAACCCGCGCACTAAGCGGGGAATCGGGGTGCTGGCGATCAGCACCATGACGGCGAAGGCGGCGGCGGTGATGCGCAGCCCATAGCGCAGCCCCAGTTCGAGGCCCGAAGTCGTGAGGCGAATGGGGCCGATCTGCCCGATGACGACACCATCTCCCGGTCTGAGGAGAGGTTGGAGGATCAACACAAAGAGAACGACGGGAGCCAGCGCCCGCCAGATGGAAAGCACCTCGCCTAAAGGTACGCCGCCCCACAGCATCAGGATGTGAATTCCGATGAGCACGGCGATCAGTAAAGGAACCTGGGGAGCGACCAGCAGCAGGCCGATAGCGAGGATCACAAAGGCCAGCTTGACGCGCGGATCAAGGCGGTACAACCAGGAGGTAGGCCGTTGGGTGGACGGGTACATCATTGTCTGTGCGCTCCTGCCGTGTGTTCGAGCCAGCCGCGTGCTGCCCCTTCCGGGGTGAGATCAACCAGCAGATCGGGGCGGGCCAACTGCCCTGCAAATTGAATCGCAAAGGGAGGTTCCAGACCTGCTTCGCGCAGGACTTCGAGGTGGTGGAACACTTCGGCGGGCGTACCGTCTGCTGCCCAGCGACCATGTGTAAGAACCAGTACGCGCTGGGCAACTGATGCTACGATTTCCATGTCATGCGTGATCAAGAGGATGGTGGCCCCGTCCTGATTCCGTTCTCGCAGCCAGTTAATCACCTGTGCTTGCCCGTGTGCGTCGAGGCCCACGGTCGGCTCATCCAATACCAGGATGGGGGTGTGCATGGCGGCGATGCTGGCAAGCGCGACCAGCCGCCGTGCGCTAAGACTTAGCGCAGCAGGGGGATGGTCTGCCAGCGAGGTGAGATCGAAGCGGGCGAGCATCTCTTCGACCCGCTGGTGAAGGGCGTTCGGAGCAAGGCCGAGATTCTTCGGGCCAAAGGCGATCTCTTCTCGCACGGTGGGGTTGAAGATTTGCAGTTCTGGACTCTGGAAGGCGAACCCCACCTGCCGGGCAAGCTGCCCGATGCTCTGATTGGAAGCATTCTTCCCCATGATGCGGACACCCCCCTCGACAGGGCGAAGCAGACCAATCAGGTGGCGAGCAAGGGTCGTCTTTCCTGCGCCGTTATCCCCAGTGAGAGCCACGAACTGGCCCTGCGGGATGGTGAGATCGATGCCGTGCAATACGGGGGGCTGCCCCGGATAGGCATGAGTCAGCCCAGCGATCTCAATGGCAGGCGGCGCGGGCGGGGGAGCTGAATTCACAGGCGATGAGGCGGTCTGCGGGTGAATTCCATTCAAGGGAAAGGATTTCAGGGCCGCCGCCGCTTCGTGCGCCGTCAGCACCGAAAGATTCATCTGGCGTTCTGCGCGGAGCACATGGGCGAAATGGCTCGATGGGGGTATGGCAATCTCTGATGTTCCCTTCTGACTCAATGATAGGTACACAGCGCGAGGGTGCCCCGCCTCGATTTGTTGGCCTTCGTGCAGAACGATCACCTCGTCTGCCAGCGCCGCGATGATTGCAGGGTCGCTCTCAGTGAGAAGGAGCGTAAGGGAGGTTTCTCGGCGAAGGCGTTGCAAGACATTGATCATCTCTGTGCGCGCCGCCGGAGCCAGCCCACCCGATGGTTCATCGAGGATCAGGACGGCAGGTCTCAGGGCCAGCGCCGAGGCCAGCGCCAGCCGTTTCTGCTCACCGCCGGAGAGAGATTGAGGGGCGCGATCCCATGAGAGGGACTCCAAGCCAACCAGCGTAAGTACCTTAGCGATTCGCTCGTCCATCGCGGATGGCTCGACGCCCAGATTTTCCAGCCCCCAGGCGATTTCATCCGCTACCGTAGGATTGAATAACTGCCCTGCCGGGCCCTGCATCACCAGCCCGATCACATCTGCCAGCGCGCCGGGCTTTTCCTGCTGGACATCGCGACCTGCGACGAGAATGTGTCCGTTGAGGCGTCCCCCGGTCAGACGGGGCGCAAGCCCACTCACTGCCAGACACAGGGTTGATTTGCCGCATCCGTTGGACCCCGTCACAGCTACGCACTGCCCTGCCCCGACAGAGAGAGACAGGCCAGAGAGGGCTGTCTTCCGTGCTCTGCCGGGCAGAATTGGCGGGAAGGATACCGTAAGGTCGCGAATGTCAATCATGGAATAGACTCAACTCGTACGATTCA
>JAHEME010000639.1:0-843 GCA_024643825.1 Chloroflexota bacterium
ATCCACAAAGCCGATCCGCTCCGCTAATGCGCGCGAGGCTTCGCTGTCTTCGGCGGCGCTGTAGAGGGGCGTGACCTGCGCCTTGAGTAACTCGCCGACCACCGCCGCCACCACCACACGCCCCCAGCCCCTCCCGCGAAATTCCTTCCCAACATGCGTGTAGACTTCGGCGAAGATCGGCGACCGCCAGTTGATGCCCGCCGAGGCTGCCACCTTGTCGCTGGAACGAATCTCCGCGCGCGGATGCCCGTCCCGGTCGGTCGTCGTGACCACCATCACGTTCATCTCGGCGCGGAAGCGGCGCGCGTCCATCCGGTAGATCACCTGACGTGTAACCTCGCTCAGAGTCACGTACGGCTTGACGCGTTCCAGCAGCGGGGCGGGGATCACCATCAGGTACGGGCGACCCGGCAGCAGGGCCTCGTGCAGCAGCGGCGCGATGGCTCCGTCGCCGCGACCGCGCAGCGTCACCAGCGGGCGGAACAGGTCGAACCCCGTCTGGCACTGAGCCAGGAATCCATCGGCGCGCTGCTCAGAATCGTAGCTGACGAACAGCGTCGTCCGTTTGATGTCATGGTGCAGGGCGTAATACGAGGCCAATCCATCCGCTGCGTCAAACTCATTGAGCAGATCGCGCACAGTCTGGCGCACAGTAGGCAGGGTGGCAGGGGTCGAAACGATGGTCATAATGGCTTTCAAAATACGCAGGCAGGAAGACGGGGTGAGTATACAATCGCTGCGCGGGGAGTACAAAAATCGGCGGGCAGCCCTCAAGGATCAGATTCCCGGCCCGTGGGTGTTCACGGTGGACTTGCGGTGATCGTGCGGTTGTTTGTCACCTCT
>JAHEME010000639.1:853-2675 GCA_024643825.1 Chloroflexota bacterium
CTCGGATCTGGATGGCACGCTGATCGCCTCAGAACATCTCAAGGGCGAATCGTATGCGCGGGCTGTGCAGAAACTTGCCCCATCGCCTATCGACGCAGAGGCCGTCGTCCAGGCATATCTGGATGTGGTCGGTCAATCCAGCAGCTATGTCGTGGAAGCCATCGCGCGGAAGTTCGACGTTGCCGACCACGAGCAGCTTACCCTGACGCGCAACGACGCCTATCAGGAGATGATCGCCGATGCGGATCGGGTTCGATCCCTCGGCATCCATCCGACCATTGAGGTGGTTCTGTGGGCAAAATCCGCCAGGCTGAAGCTGGGACTGGGGACTTCCTCGGATCGTCCGACGACGCTGATGATCGTGCCCGCGCTGTTCGAGGTTGATCCGTTTGACGTGATCGTGACCGCCGATGATGTGACCCATCACAAGCCGCACCCGGAGACTTATTTGGTGGCGGCTCAGGGGTTGGCCCTCGATCCGTCTGCCTGTCTCGTCCTCGAAGATACTATCGTGGGCGTCGAAGCCGCGTTAGCTGCCGGGATGCGCTGCCTCGCCGTACCCAACGAATTCACCCTCTCCCAGTACGAGGATCAGACCTTACTCCCGGAGCATCACATCGTCCGCGATAGGTCGCGGCTGCTCGGCAGGATCAACGATGTGCTTGCAGAAAGCGGTTCCCCGATTACCATCCCTGAATCACACGGTGGAGAGTACTCATGAACGTCTGGAACACGCGTTACACGGCCCCCGGCTGGATCTTCTTTGGCTCGTTCATTCTGCTCAGTCTGCACACGCCCTTTCTGCAAGAGCAGATCAGTTCGGGGTTTGGCGTGGGGCTGACTCTGGCGAGCCTGCTGGCAGGCGTTCCTGTCGGCTACATCATTCACAGCTTCTTCGCCTATTACTTCCATCTGCGGGGTGGAACCGCCCGCTACTTTGACATGGCCTCCCTGCGTCGTGGGCTGAATGACATCTTCCGCACGGGTCAGGCCGCAGAAGGGGACGCCGCGTTCACCTATCCCGGCGAAGTATGGCAGCAGATCCTTTCATCGCCGCCCACCCGCAATGGATCGCCCAATATGCAGGGCGGGGCGCTGATGGAGGAGCGTGCTTTCTACACGCTGATCTGGCAGACGTACGCGCAGGATCATGTTCGTAGCAGCAGCGAGCGCCGCTGGGAAACCTATCACCTCATTGGCGGATCGATCACCGCGATTGGCCTCGCTGCCGTCGTTTCCATTCTTCTTGTAGGGAATCCCCTGCTGTTTCTGGCCTTGAATTACCAGTTTCTTCCGGTACTGCTGGTGATCGCATTGGTGTTGTTCGTCTACGGGGAGCAGTTGGGGCGTCAGGCAGGGAACCAGGAATCGCTGTGGATTCGGTTGTTCCTCGATGAAGTTCGCCGCAGGCCGGAGATTCTCTCCTGGCTCACAACCTCGCCTCATGGGAGATAGAACAATTGTTCTAACCGCATCCCAACGAAACTCTACCCGAATTCACAATTGACGAATTGAGAACATTCGTGCTATTGTCAGGGACGGTGCGTCAAGGCAGGTCGTCGGGGTCCTCGCCCATGTTCTCATCTTCGGGTGGGGGTGGCATCATGTGCGGAGGTGGTGGCTCAGAATACCGAGTTTCGGTCGGCACGGTGCTCGGAACCAGTAGCGCCTGAAGTCGCTCCCACATCTCGCGGCCCGGATCGGCGTGATGGCGCAGTCGAGCCGCCCAGTACAGTACATCGCCGAGCAGCCCGGCAGTGAAGGCCGCAAACAGCGGCGGCCCCACGTCGATGTCGTGTTCCTGATGGGCTTCATCTTCGCT
>JAHEME010000640.1 GCA_024643825.1 Chloroflexota bacterium
TCATCTTGGCATGCTTGCGGATCGTCTCAAGAGGCATCACGTTACGCAGGGCTGTTTTCCTCTCCGTAGGTTGTGCCCTTGCCACGATTACCAAAATCAGCGGCCTTACGTTACTCCCGATCATTGGCCTCTCTCTTCTTTTCCACGCTCAAAAGCGCAAGGATTGGCGCACCGCTATTTACACTGGCCTTGGTCTACTTGGAGCATGGATCATCCTTGCAAGCTGGTGGTACTTGCGAAATTTCATCCTCTATCATGAACTGCTTGGCCTGGGTACGCATGTTGCCGTTGCAGGTGGTCGTCAGATTGATCTGCTTCCGCTGCTGCAACGTGAATGGTATGGTTTCTGGGTGAGCTACTGGGCTTTGTTTGGAGCCGTTGACATTCTCGCAGATCGTTGGATTTACTGGATATACACCGATCTTACTTATCTTGCGCTTGGAGGCACTGCAATCTGGGTTGCCATTCACATCCGAGCGCGAAAGATAGCAACTCTGATTCTTCCCAGCATCCTTTCCGTACAGATTTTTGTCGTCCTTATTGGCGTGATTCGATGGACATTGACCACGTATGCATCCCAGGGACGTCTCATGTTTCCGGCCATTGCAGCGCTAAGCACGATCACAGCCATTGGATTGACTCAACTCACCCCAAACCGAATAACTGGCTTTACTGCTACGACTGTGGCAGCCAGTCTCACCATCATCGCGGGTTTATGCCCCCTCCTCTATATCGCACCAACTTACGCGCTTCCGCAGGTTGTTACGATAGCACCTTCGGATTCAACGCCTATCGGGGCAGATTTTCAAGGGCTGGACCTCGTTGCTATCAAGATGAATCCAGTTATTGTGGAAGAAGGAGAACGTATCCCGGTTACCTTATATTGGCGAGCAAACCATCCTCTGTCGGAGAATTACAGTATCTATCTACATGCACTGGGGCGCAACGAAGAGCTTATCGGCAAGCTCGACAGTATGCCGGGGGCAGGATCATTACCGACGACACGAATGCCGCCAGGTCAGATCATCGAAGATGAGTATTCGCTTGAGCTATTCTCAGAATTTCAATCACCAACAGTGGTGCGTATTCAGATTGGAGTTGGTCTGCTGCATAGGAACTCCTATGATGTGATCAACCCTGTGCTCAAAAACGGAGAGCAACCCACGAGCATCAGCATGGATGGCGGAGTTGCCTATCCAGTTAACGGGAACCCTGGCTGCAAATTAGACTCACTTGATGGTGTGCTAGCAAACGCCACTATTGGCGAATTCACCAGCTTATGGCTACCAGCGAACTCATGGGCAGCAGCGCCTGGTGATGCGGTTCCGATTGCGCTGGTATGGGATCGCTTGTCCAGTACATCAACAAACTGGACAGTATTTGTGCACCTCGTCAACAGCGAGGGAGCCGTGATAGCTCAAGCTGATGCCCCGCCAATGAACGGTTTTTACCCAACCAGTGCCTGGCAGCGTCCATGCCAGATCATTGACCAACATACCTTGGTCATCCCAGAGAGTACCATCCCAGGCACATATTCCGTATTCGTCGGACTATATGATCCTTCCGATCCCGCCTATCCAAGAGCCGTTGCAACAGGAGCAGATGGGGTCATCTTGAAGGACTATGCGATTCGGGCGGGGACTCTAAAGGTGATCAATAGATGACCCTTCTTGATCGTCTGCGACGATGGTTGGAAGAGAAACCCTATCGCACGGACATTGCGTCGATTCTGACTCTCACTGCGCTATGGGCACTCTACTTTTGGCGGGTATTGACCCCAAATCCTGCCAATCAGGTTTCACTCCCAGAGGGTGATTTCTCAGGGCAATTCGTGGCTTTTGGTGCTTATCAAGCCCGTCGACTACTTTCCGGGGAAATCCCTCTATGGAATCCATATAACTACGGAGGACATCCATTTCTCGCGGATACTCAATCGGCAGTCTTTTACCCTCCCCGCCTCATCACAATTGTAATCACCCATTTGTTCTTTGGGGGCTGGTCTTATGCAGGTCTTCAAGCCGAGGCTATTGTCCACTTCTGGTTGGCTTCGATATTCATGTATGCCTTCGTCCGAACAGCAACCCGCTCACGAATTGCGGGACTTGTTAGCGGGATTGTGCTTTCATATGGTGGCTATTTGACAGGCTATCCCATCCTGCAAGTCGCCGTTCTGGAAGCGGGTATCTGGCTGCCCCTGGCCCTGCTGGGAATCCTGCTCGCGTCCTCAGCAATACATCAAAAACATTGGAAGTTCTGTTGGCTTATCCTAAGTGCTGCGGCACTCGGAATGAGTCTTCTTGCCGGGCATCCTCAAACAAGCCTCTATATTTCATACCTTCTGATTGCATATACGATATACCGAGGAGTACAAAAAAAACTACCTACACTACAAGCAGTCATGGCTCTGGCATTGATTTGCGGCCTGGGCTATGGGTTAGCGGCGATCCAGATTATCCCAGGTTTTGAGTATGCAAGGCTAACGACCCGTGCCAATTTTGGTTTTGATGCGCTCGCGGGTGGTTTTCCGATTGCAGATATGATTGGATTCGTCCTCCCCGGTGTTCTTTCCTACTGGTCTCCGCTCTACTTTGGAGTTGCGCCTCTGATCCTTGCCATCCTTGCAATCAGGAATCGAGAGCCTGGGGCACGTTTTTGGGCAGCAGCAGGTA
>JAHEME010000641.1 GCA_024643825.1 Chloroflexota bacterium
ATCGTTACCGTGATCCTGACCACGATCACGCTGCCCGAATCGCTCACTACCGAACGACGCGCCGCCGTCGCCGCCCGCAAAGCGAAGAACGCGAAGGCGGAAAGCCGCCTGGCATTGATCGCATCGCAGCCCGGACTCGCCCTGATCCTCTCGATTGCGTTCGTTGAGACGATGAGCTTCGCGTCGATCCCGCCCACGATGAGCATCTACGCGGCGGCTGTGCTGTTCCCGGCTGGCACGGCTGTTTCAAAGGTCGCGCAGGGGGTCGGGCTGCTGCTGGGGGCTGTTGGTGTGGCGAATGTGCTGACTCAGTTCTTCTTGCTCAAGCCCGTGATCCGCCGCTTCGGGGAGCGCAAGGTGGTGCTGATGACGCTGGTGCTAATGGGGATCATGATGACTCTCGCCCCACTGACGAGCAGCCTGTATGTATTGGGAGCGGGATTCGCCTTCTTTGCGGTGGGCCGCGCAATGGCCCAGCCCAGCGAGCAGTCGCTGGTGACCCGGCTGGGCGATGATGGGATTCGGGGGCAGCTTCTGGGGACGTATCAGGCCGCGACCAGCCTGGGATTCATCATTGCGCCGATCTGGGCGGGCTGGGTGTTTCAGAACATCAGCCCGCGCGCGGTGTGGTGGGTGGCCGCCGCCGTGCTGATCCCGGCGATCCTGCTGGCGATCAAGCTCGTCGTCCAGCCGGGGCCGCTGGCAACTCGACGGATTCCGATGGCGGATGTCGCGGCGATGCTGGAGGAAGCCGAAGTTAGCGCGACTGCTGATTGAGGCTCTTAGCCGATAGCTGAAAAAGCAAAGGCAATTCACCGCAGAGAACGCAGAGGGCGCAGAGGAAAAGCAAGAGAACGGCAAAAAGATAACCACGGAGGCACAGAGGACACAGAGGAAAAACCAGCTTTTCTCTGTTCCTTGTTCTCTATCAAGCAGATTCTGGCAAATCCGCTTCCAGTTCATCCAACAGTAGAACTGCCAATTCTTTTACGCGGCGAATTGCGGCATCATTTGTGAGGAAAGCACCACAACCGGAATCAAGGGCTGTAGCTACGTGAATTGCATCCGGTGTTCGCAGGTTATATTGTGCGCGCAGTCTTGCAGCCGATTCTGCGATTGGCGCTGTCACCTCGTGCAGGCGAAATCCGCGACTATGTAGCAGAATATCGCGATACTCTTGTTCCAGACTATTGTTTCCCTGCTTCAAAGGCTGGACGAGCACTTCTTTCAGTGTGAGTACAGAACTCACAACCTCAATGGGTATCTTTTCCACCGCTTCGAAGATCGCATGCATTGCCGCGACATAGGTCTGGTTTTCTTCGACATAATAGATCAGTGGTGCGGTTTCCACGTACAGCCGCCGGATGCCCTCCAATGCCTCACTCAGTTTCATGAGCGGGAATCCCACTCCTGGCGAAGCTGATTCACGTACTCTTGCGCGTCGATTCCCTGCCAGATTTCTTTACCCAGGCCACGTAATTCTGTGAGACGGCGTTTCTGAGACGGTTCCAGCGTAGCCATGATTTGGGTAACTAATTCTTCGCGCTCTGCTGCGCTGAGAGTTTTCGCTTGCTCCAGTAGCTGCGTCACGGTACTCATGATTGACTTCCCTTTTGCGACCATACCTTCCGTTGAATTGTACCCGAAATCAGAACCCCACGCAGGGCGATTTGCGTTGGGGAAGAGGGCGTGTCACATCAATCGAAGATGGGTAAGGATTCTGATACCCGATTCGGCGGTTCAGGGGGATCAATCAGGAAGGATCACTCATCGTATACGTCTCTGCGATGACCGATCATTTCCACAATCACCATGTTTTCTTCATGGTTGATCAACTATACGACGCGCCAGTCGCCAATGCGCCAGCGAAACAAGCCACTCCATTCGCCAGTCAGGGCCTCATGATTTACGCTGGCGGCATTCTCCGCTACCCAAATCATTTTTCGGAGGATGCGCTCCGCTGTCGTCTTGTCGATTTTCTTGAGATCGCGCCTAGCATTCGCTGTGATGCGGAGCTCATACGCGTCTGGTTCAGACATCGAGGCCCAGGTCGCGGATCACATCTTCTACGGGTTCGCCGTCTGGTCTCTCGTGAAGAAACGAGCGGAGTCGCTCTGCGACCACCGGGCGAAAGACCAACCCGGCATCGGGATCGGAAGATGTATTCAGATCGTTGAGAACTTCCTCAAATACCTCGCGGATCAGAGCCTTCAATTCGCTGCGGGTCATATTCTGGATGGTGTTTTCTTCCATATCTTGCCTCTGCTCGCAACTGTTTCTTGAATGATAGCACGTTTTGTGGACGCAGGCAGACGACGCGATGGGCAAATGGTCGCGAAATACGCGCCATTTTACGAATCGTCAACCCCTTTGAGGCGGGGCAGTTTGCGTTGAGCGAGGGAATCCGGGCAGCGAGCGCGGGCGGGCACATCGGCCCGCCCCTACAGGTAGATTCGCGATTCGCGTCAGATTCAGAGAGTCAGAGTACAGAGATCAGAGTACCAGAGGGCAGAGGTTTTAAGGAAGAACAGGGACGACGCCCCCAACCCGGAAACCGATGTCGCTGAACCCGAAGTGTGGATCGTCGCTGGAGCGGACGGAGCAACGCACAAGCCTATCGCGGTAGCCCCACGAGCCGCCGCGAACCAACCGGGGGCTATCTCCCTG
>JAHEME010000072.1 GCA_024643825.1 Chloroflexota bacterium
ATCCGCCCGTCGCCTCCTCAGTTTTCCCCTCCACCTCCTAATTCGGTACAATGTGAACCAATCATCCTCGCACCAGATTAGGAATCCCATGAACGAAACTTATGAGAAACTCAAGGATCGCCTCGCCCGCGTACGTGACCTCGAATTTGCGGCTGCTCTCGTTAGCTGGGACGAAGAAGTCATGATGCCGGAAGGCGGCGCGCAGGGTCGCGCCGATCAGTCGGCCACACTTGGATCTTTGGCCCATCACTTTTTCGTCGATGAGGAAGTCGGCGCACTGCTGGAAGAACTCGCCCCCTACGAGAAGTTCCAGCCCTACGATTCCGACGAAGCCAGCATCATCCGCGTGACCCGCCGCGAGTATGAGAAGGAAGTCCGCGTACCCACGTCACTTGTCGAAGAGATCGAACACGCCAAATCCGTGGCTCATCATGCGTGGGTCAAAGCTCGCAAGGAAGATAACTTTGCCCTCTTTGAGCCGCATCTGGCGAAGAACGTCGATTTGCAGCGTCGCTGGGCCGCCTGCTTCGGCGATTCAGGTAATCCGTACGACCGTCTGCTCGATAGGTACGAACCGGGTATCAGCTACGACGAAATCGCGCGGGTGTTCTCCGGGCTGAAGCCGCGCCTCGTCGCCCTTGTCGAGAAGATTGTTGCCAATGCAGATCGTGTCGATGACTCGATGCTGCGCTTTCCGGTGAGCGAAGACGTCCAGCAGGCGTTCAGCGAAGAAGTCACTGCGAAGCTGGGATACGACTACAACCGGGGGCGGCTTGATGTCTCGGCCCACCCGTTCACCACTCACTTCTGGCGCGGTGATGTCCGCATCACCACCCGCTATATGCCCGACAATTTCGCCAGCGCCCTGATGAGTTCCGTCCATGAGGCTGGGCATGGCATGTATGAGCAGAACACTAGCGAGTCGCTCTACCGTACGGGCCTCGATGATGGGACTTCGATGAGCGTCCACGAGTCGCAGTCGCGCTACTATGAGAACGTTCTGGGGCGCAGCCGATCCTTCTGGCGTTATTACTACCCCAGGCTTCAGGAGATCGCCTCGCCTCATCTGAATCAGGTTGATCTGGAAACCTTCTATCGTGGGCTGAACCGTTCGCAGCCGTCCCTGATTCGTGTGGAAGCGGATGAAGTCACCTACGGTCTGCACATCATGCTCCGCTTTGAATTGGAGAACGAGCTGATCAATGGCAAGGTGCAGGTCAGCGACCTCCCGCGAGAGTGGAATGACCGCATGGAAGCCTATCTTGGTGTGAGGCCGCCTAACGACGCGCTGGGCGTCATGCAGGATATTCACTGGTCGGCGGGTCTGTTCGGCTACTTCCCGGACTATCTGCTCGGCAGCATCTTCGCGGTGCAGTTGTGGAACCAGCTTCAGAAGGATATCCCCGATGTCGAAGAGCAGATCGAGCGCGGCGAATTCGCGCCTATCTTGGAATGGCAGCGCACGCATATTCATCAATACGGGTCGAAGCTCACTTTCCCGGAACTCGCCGAGCGCATCACGGGTGGCCCGCTTCAATGGGAGCCGTACATGGACTACCTCGAAACCAAATATTCAGAGATTTACGGGCTTTAACGGATAGCCCGCAGCAAACTCCCCTGGCAGGCAAAGGCGTGGCCCAATGTGGCAGCCCCTTTGCCTGTCGTTTTCCAATGGACATCCTGTAATCCTCCGCAGGCTGCTCTTATAAGGCCGCTTACCAACCCCACCACCTGCTCTCGTCAAACAGCAGATCGTGCGAGATTAGTCAGGCTGCTCGTCGCGTTGTGGGAGGCCGATCAGGAGGGCCAGCGGCCCTGCGAGGAGGAGCCATAGACTCACGTTGAGGCCGAATCGCTGGGCGATGAGGCCGAGCGCGAAGGGGATCGTGCTTGCCACAAGGTCGAAGACATTGTTTACGGAGGTTACTGTACCACTTTGCCCTGGCATGGACGTGTACAGCTTTCCCTGAAGGATGGCGTACCAGCCCGCGTTAAAGAATCCGAGCAAGCCCAGAATGATCACCTTCGGAAGGTAGCCGGGGATCAGCAGGAAAGCGGGGTAGAGGATCAACTCGATCAACGCGCTGATTCGGAGGTAGACCAGACCGGGTACGTGCTCCAACAGGGGGATGAGAAGGAAGTCGCCGAGCAGACCGACGACCGACCAGACCGCTACGGCGATCCCGGCCTGCTGGGGGGTGACATGTACGACATCCACCATGTAGAGTGCGAGATAGGCAAGCAGGACATCGAGAAGGAGATCGGAGAATTGGAGCAGGGTAAGCCATCGGATCACCTCCTTGCGGTGGAGGGCTTGAAGCGCGGCTCTCACTCCATCGGCAAAGGTCGCAGGCGATTCCGAATGAGTTGTCTTTGGAAATCGGAAGGGCAGGATGGCGAGGATTAGCACCACAGTCAGGGCGGCGAAGAGAGTGAACAACCCGCGCCACCCGAGGCCGACACTGACGGCGGCTCCCAGGGCAAGGGGGCCAGCGACTACTCCTAGCGACCCGGCGAACGTCCAACGGGCCATGTTGTTCTCGTGGCGCGAAGGATCGCTATCCATGAGGACGGCCTGCGAGAGGCTCACGAATGCGCCGGATGCGGGATAAAACAGCAGTGATGCGATCAGCAGCGGGAGAAAGCTGTGAACTGACGAGACCACAATTAGGGCGAGCGCGAAGAAAACGCCACCCCCCAGGATGAGAAGCCGCTGTTTCCACACATCAGCGAGGATGCCGAGGGCTGGTTCGACGAGACTGCTGAAGATATTCGGCGCAGCAAGCAGCAACCCGATCTGCGTGTAAGTCAGCCCCAGATCATCGCGGATCAGCGGCCAGGCGGCTTCTCTGGCTCCGAAGACGAATTCATCGAGGAATTCGATAGTCAGCAGGATCAGAACGAAGGTCGCCGGGCGGCGCATTCGATCTGCCAACGTTTGGCTCCGAGCGAGAATCTGCCTGAACTTCGTTATGGAATCCGCCATACGTGAACGACAGGTTTTGCGCCTTCGGCGAAGAGTTCCAGCACATAGAGCAAGCCGTTGGCGCGGTCGTAGGCGACATCGCCGATGCGATAGCGGCGCTGACCGCCGACCCCCAGCATATCGGGTTCTACACCATCTGGATTGTGAAAGAGATTCTCGTCGATATTCACGGCGGCGTAGGGCTGCGGCTCCCACGGCTGCATCTCACCGGAGGAAACGCGCGCAAGATCGTCAGGGTTGTAGAGAATGAACTGTGCGCTGAAGTTGCTGCTCCACCAGGAGGTAGACCCGGTGCATCCCCGCAGGTCGGCGGGATCACATGCACTGCCATCGGCTCGGCGGCATACCATGAATTGATCGGCAAGCTCGGCTTCGACGCAGACCTGATCCGGGCCAGCCGGGTGGATGTAGCCATACCAGTATTTGGCCCCGGTTCCCTTCGTGCCTGCAAACAGCACGGCAGATCGGCCTGACGTGGTGGTGATCCACGCGCCGCCCTCCCATTCGTCGGCGTGCTGATAGCCGATCATGCTGCCTTCCAGACCTTCGGTGTTCACCGTATTTTGATAGAGCAGGAGCGTCGTGGCTTCGAGGCGCGCGCTGGATGGCGGAGGAGCGCCGGACTCGTCTGACCAGGGACGATAGGCGATCAGGGAAGGGCCCATGCCCGACCAGCCACCATCGCGGTAGCGGCCTGTGCCGACATAGCGACCCTGGGCGTAGGAGCCGGCCCAGTCCGTCGGAATCTCCAACATGTAGCCGTTGACGCTGTACAGGGAAACATCGTCAATGGTCCAGGTTCCCTGCATCTGCGGGTTGGAGAGGTCGGGATCGAACCATGCGTGGGTGGGGAAGGATTGATCCGGGTTAAGATGCTCCCCCCACGCGAGGTGAATCTTCGGACCGGTGGCGGGGGTATCCAGATAGAGCATGCCGATGCGGGGAATCTCATCAAGCCCGGTGAAGAATCCTCTGGTCACATCGGAGAAGTTCTGAACGAAGGCTGCCTGCGGAAGATCGTAAGGGCTGCCTGCCATCGCCGGGACAGGAATGTTGATCTCTGCGACCTGACTGCCATCGGGAAGCTCGCCATAGGCAAGCCGATCATGCCCGGTGATGACGAGCGATCCGGGGAAGCCATCGCTGGAGCCTGACGGATCGCCGTTCGGATTGAAAGTCATGGCGTTGCCACCATATTCGAATGTCAGTGGGCGATCCGGGCCATCTGGCAAACGGAATGCCCCCAGATAGGTGAAGTCCTCTGGCTGCAAACTATTCGGTGGAGGGATGGGCGTAAAGACTGTCGGGATGACGCCTGGCTCTGATGCAATCTCGGCGGCTGGTTGTTCTTCCTGCGCCTCGCCATCTTCCGGTGGTAGTTCGCCTGACTGCTGGCAGGAAGCCAGCAGCACCGCCAATAGGATGAACCGCAGTCCAGATCTGATCCCCATGCTGCCCCTCCTTATCGTATCTTGATGCATGATGCAGTCGTGCGTTGTCGATCCCGACTCTTTTCGCTATACTTATGGAGAATGATTCTCCATAGAGAGAGACCCTGACAAACCATCTTCATGACTGATCCTGAAGCACGATTTGATGAGATGATCGCGATGCTGCGAGAACGCAATTTCCGGCTAACACCCTAGCGGGTGGAACTGGTGCGGTTGATCGCTGCCAGCGATGGTCATCCCAGTGCGGCGGAATTGTACGCACGGATCAGGGGGCAGTTCCCGACGATGAGCCAGGCGACTGTTTACAAGACACTGGCGCTGCTCCGAGAAATGAGCCAGGTCTATGAAGTCGGGCTTCGAGAGGACAGCCATTATGATGGCAACCGTCCTGATCCGCATCCTCACCTGGTGTGTACCCAGTGTAACACGATTCTGGATGGAGACCTGGAACTTGATCCGTCTTCGCTTCGCAAGTTAGAGGAAGATTCAGGGTATCAAATCGTCCGTACGCAGATCGTATTCTATGGCCTTTGCGCTGTTTGCAGAATGAATGGTTGACAGGTAAATCTCTTTTTTTTGACCAATTCGGATAATGATTATCTATTAATAGTTACTCTTGAAGGAGGTGACAGAACGACTCAGGAATATCCTCTTCCCAACTCGGATCCACGCTGATAAGTGACCTACACACTCAAGGATAAAGGAGTTTTCGATGGCGAAGAACAAGAAACTGACCACTGCACATGGCAGCCCCGTAAGTGACAATCAGAATTCGCTGACCGCCGGACCTCGCGGCCCGCTGCTGATGCAGGATTATCAACTGCTCGAAAAGATGGCGACGTTCAACCGCGAGCGTGTCCCTGAACGCATCGTGCATGCCAAAGGCTCCGGCGCGTTTGGCACGCTGACCATCACCCACGACATCACGAAGTACTCCAAAGCCGCAGTCTTCTCAAAGGTTGGGAAGGAGACTCCCTGCCTGGTGCGCTTCTCCACCGTTGCTGGCGAACGCGGGGCAGCAGACGCAGAGCGTGACGTGCGCGGCTTTGCGATCAAGTTCTTCACGGACGAAGGTAACTGGGACATGGTAGGGAACAATACGCCCGTGTTCTTCATCCGCGATGCGTACAAATTCAGCGATTTCATCCACACCCAGAAGCGCGACCCCAAGACCAACATGCGCTCCAACACTGCCATGTGGGATTTCTGGTCGCTCTCGCCGGAAAGCCTGCACCAGATCACGATCCTGTTCAGCGACCGGGGACTGCCGCAGGGATTCCGCTTCGTCAACGGGTATGGAAGCCACACATACAGCTTCATCAATGCAGCGAATGAGCGGTTCTGGGTCAAGTTCCACTTCAAGACCATGCAGGGCATCAAGACATGGACGAACGCGGAAGGGGAAGCGGTCGTTGGTGCGGATCGCGAAAGTTCTCAGCGCGATCTGTTCGAGGCTATCGAGGGCGGCGACTTCCCGAAGTGGAAGTTCTATGTGCAGATCATGCCTGAGGCTGATGCGGAGAGCTACCACGTCAACCCGTTCGACCTGACGAAAGTCTGGCCGCATGGAGACTATCCGCTGATTGAAGTCGGCGTTATGGAACTGAACCGCAACGCCGAGAACTACTTCGCGGAAATCGAGCAGGCGGCCTTTGAGCCATCTAGCATCGTGTCGGGAATCGGCTTCTCGCCGGACAAGATGCTCCAGGCCCGGATCATGTCGTATGCTGACGCGCACCGCTATCGCATCGGCGTGAACTATGCGGCGCTCCCGGTTAACAAGCCTCACGTCGAGGTGAATACGTATCATCGGGATGGAAATATGCGCTTCGATGGCAACGGCGGCGCGCCCAACTACGAACCCAACAGCTTCGGCGGCCCGGTGGAAGACAAAGCCACCCTCGAACCGCCGCTGAAGATCTCCGGTGACGCGGCTCGCTATGACCATCGCGCAGGCAATGATGACTACACTCAGCCCGGCAACCTGTTCCGGCTGATGAGCGACAATCAGAAAGAGCAGCTCTTCAGCAACTATGCTGCCGCGATGCAGGGGGTTCCCGAACGGATTGTGGCTCGCCAACTGGTGCACTTCTACAAGGCTGACCCGGAATACGGACGCGGCGTAGCCAAAAAGATGGGAATCGATATGGATAAGTTCGCACCGTGGGCTGAGTTGTCGCTCAAGGAACTGATCGAGAAGACCACCGAAGAGAACTACGGGGGCTAAGTCCGAAGGGCAACTACCACACAGGTCTCACCGAGTTCTGCGATCCGCACTCAACAAGCGACCTCTCTATTCACGATGGAGAGGTCGTTTGCGTATCACCTCGACTAGCGTCATCATGTCAAGAAATTGACCCGCCAAAGGAATGAGCCTGATGTCTATCGAAGAGTATTTGCGCCGCGTACCGAAAGTAGAACTCCATGTTCATCTGGAAGGATCGATTCTGCCTCAGACGTTGTTGACTCTGGCGGAACGGAATCGAGTGGAACTGCCCGCCGCAACGCCGGAAGATCTGCGGGAGTGGTTCACCTTCCGGGATTTCGCGCACTTCATCGAGATTTACGTGGCGATTACACGGTGCCTCAAGCACGCAGAGGATTACGAACTGCTGGTGTACGATGTCGGAAAGGAACTGGCGCGGCAGAATGTGAAGTATGCGGAGATGACGTTCTCGGCGGGGACGCATCACGCGCTGGGGATTGCCGATGAGACGTTCCTGCGCGGGTTGAGCGCGGGACGTGCGCGCGTTCTGGCTGACTTCGGGGTGCGGATCGGATGGGTGTTTGACATTGTGCGGGATGCTCCGATGGAGCGAGCAGAGTACACGACGGGCATCGCCATTGACTATAAAGACGAGGGAGTCGTAGCCTTGGGGATTGGCGGGATGGAGAAAGGATACCCAGCAAGCGAATTCGCGGCGTTCTTTGAACGGGCACGGGCGGCAGGTCTGCACAGCGATCCCCATGCGGGGGAACATGTGGGGCCATCAAGTGTATGGGAAGCGGTGCGTGATCTGCATGCGGAACGGATCGGGCATGGGGTTCGGAGCATCGAAGACCCGGCACTGGTGGAATATCTGGCAGAGCATCGGATTCCGCTGGAGATCAACCCGACCAGCAACATTCGACTGGGTGTATACCCGGATTATGCGTCGCACCCGCTGCGGCGGCTGCATGATGCCGGGGTGATCGTGACCGTAAACACCGATGATCCGCCGATGTTCAACACGACGCTCAATCAGGAAGTGGAACTGCTACACAGTGCATTCGGATTTGAGGTTGAGACGATCAACGAGATTTTGCTCAACGCGGCGCGGCACAGCTTTCTCCCGGTGGAGGAGAAGAAGGTACTTGTCGATGAAATGATCGCGGAGATGGCGCGACTGGGAGAGGATGGGAGTGGTGAAGGATAGGATTATCAAATAAAGAAGAACCCCGCGAAGAGATTGTCGCGGGGTTCTTGATCAGTAGTGATAACTTCGGGCTGCCACATCGAGCAGCCCCTACAGGATGATTCTTACCCAGCGGCTGGTTTCTTCTGCGTGTCTTCATCCAGCGTGCCGAAGACGATATCCCAGAATGGGTTGCTGACACCGAAGCGCTTCTCCGGGTCTTTATAGTGGTGCATCATGTGGTGGCGCTTGAGATATTTGCCGATTGGCCCACGCATCGGGAAGTGGTGGGTGGCGTAATGAGTCAGATCGTAGAACAGGTAGCCAATGATAAACCCGGCCATCAGCGGGTTGATCCAGGCAGGGAGGTTGACCAGCAGGCCCATAACCAGATAGAACAGGCCGTAGAAGATTCCAGCCAACGGGATGCTCACCGGAAGGGGCATCACCAGGCGGGTCTTATCTTGCGGCTGATCGTGGTGGACGCCGTGGAACAGATAGAAGATGCGCTCCTCCGCCTGAGTCTTGGGATGGTAGTGAAACAGCCAGCGGTGAAGGGTGTACTCCGCAATCGTCCACAGGATCAGGCCAGCTACGATCCCGACCGGGATGCGCCACGGAAAGGCCGTGCCCACTGCCGAACGAATCGCGGCGTAGATTAGATACGCAGTCACCGGAACCCACATGACGATCACCGTCACGGGGCTGATGTGCGTAAAGAACTCCATAAAGTCCGATTTGAACAAGCGAACGGGTTCAGCGTCCCGGCTTGTCTCTGCTGGTAGTGCGGTCATTGGTTCTCTCCTATTGCGGTAGACCCCACCCGTCAAGTGCATTTGCCTGTGGCGGATTGGTTGATCAGATAATGGCTGCTTCACTGTTTAGAGGAGATATCGAGAGCCACTTGACACGATTTTACCACTAATCCGGGAAAGTGGCGCATGACATTTTGCGTATTACTTCTCCACCGAGGCGAGATCGCTATCGAAGCGAGCGATTGGGCAGCCCTTTTATGGCAGACGCCAGATGGTCAGATCGACCGGAGTGGTGCGGTCAGCGCGTTCTTTGCCGGGGGAGAAGCCGATGCCCACACCGACCTTGCCAGATGGCTCCGCGCCAAGCACGAAGACACGTTCTACGAACTGACCGTTGATCATCAAGTAGCCTCGGTCATCGACCACTACCATTGTAAGGGTATTGATCCCGTCATCAGCGGTGTTGATCGTTTCGACTGTACCCCCTGTGATGAAGGTATAGCTGCCTCCCCACATGCGTTCAAAGAACCACGAGCCGCCTGCATCGCCATGAAGCCGGAACTGGGTAAGAGAGTCTTTGCTGCGGAATACGAGGCCGAAATCCCAGAATCCGAGAACCAGCGGGAAGGGGTTGGTGAAATCGGCCATGACCACGAAGTTGTAAAAATCGTTCTCAGTGGTCTCCTCGGATTTGATCTCACCACTCAGATCATGAGGCAGGGAGATCGTCTCGGAGACATCCGGGGGGATGGTCTGCATGGTCTGGATCAGCGCAGAAAGGCTGTTCTGATCATAGTTCGATTGGACGGCAGCGAGGGCATCCTTCACGCGCTGGGCATCCGCCTGGGCCGTTGCTTCGGCAGCGGCGGTCTGTTCGGCTGCTGCGGTGGCGGTCTGTGCTTCGACTGTCGCGCTCTCTGCCGCTGCTGCTTCCTGACTGGCCTGCGCTGTTTGTTGTTCGGCAGCGGTTGCGTCTTCGTCGGGAACGGTTCCTATCGCGGCGGTTGCGGCGGCCTCTGCGGTCGAGGTTCCCTCCGATGTGGACTGATCTGCCTGGCGCGCGGTAGCCGTCTGGTTGCCCTCGAAGATCAGGGCGGTCTGGGTGGCTCTGGCCTGCTCCTGGCTGGACTGTTGAAAGAAGTAATAGCTGCCGCCGAGTAGGGCGACCACAATAATGCCCACGAGAATCTCTAAGATGGGGGCGCGTTTGCGACGAGGACGAGGAGCCTTAATCGGGG